>CAMDZB010000001.1 GCA_945910645.1 uncultured Spirochaetaceae bacterium
AACGCTATTTCGGGAGTATCCTGCCCTTGCTTTACTTCCGAGAACATTGAATATGTTCCGATGATGGATTTGATACCATCTGGGCAAATTGATGGCAACAAAAGCGGAAATGAACTCAAAGACATTCTGCTTTCAAACCTTGAGAAGACTGGAGCCGACATTTCAATGTGCGAATCGTTTATAGCCTATAATTATCTGACTGATTTTCTTATTTCAAACACAGACAGGCACTTGAATAATTTCGGAATCCTCAGAAATGCTGACACGATGAAATTTGTCTCATTTGCTCCTGTGTTTGACAGCGGGAACTCAATGCTTTTCAGAGGGGCGGATGGCTATTTCAGCCCTGATTTCAGAAAATTCAAGAGCAGGATTTGCGGAATATATTCAAATGATGAAAAAATCATTACGGGATGCAAAAAGCATTTGGAAGATATAGACCTTTCTCTGCTCCCGTCTCCCGATGAAATATATCATCTCTACAAGGACAATCTTTTTTATTACACGACCCAGAATGCAGAGTTTATTGCAAGAGCCTATAACTATAAGGTGCAGACATTCAAGCTCGTTCGCGAAAATGTTCCTCTTTACAATATTTCTTCAGGGAAAGTCCACATACCAGAATGGGTCTTTGATGCTAGTTCTGATGAAAACAGGAATCGTTGAATATTTGAAATAATCAACACCATTTGACAAGTCTCTTTTCATCAAACTCCATCTGTTTTTATCAACAAGATTTGACAAATTTATCAACAACATTTAACAAATTCATCAACATGATTTGACAAAATCATCAACTACATTTAGCACAAATATCAACAACAATTGACAAAAATATCAACAGTATTTGACAATTTTATCAACAACATTTAGCAAAAAGGTAAACGTATGGAAAAGATACATATGAATGAGAAGAAGCCGTCTCTATTCCAGGTGTGCTTCCTCTTCTTCTACATGGGACTTACCACATTCGGCGGAGCTGCAAGCATGCTGGTATGCCTCACTCGTGAACTTGTGGATAAGCGCGGATGGCTCACGGAAGACGAACTTTACGATGAGGTTGCTGTAGCCCAGTGTTCCCCTGGCATAATTATGGTTAACACAGCAACACTCTTTGGAATGCAAACATACGGCCTCTTTGGGGCGATTCTCACCACGCTTTCACTCCTTATAGCTCCCTTTACATGTATCTGTCTTTTAACTCTCATTCTGCGTTACCTTTCGCTTGACAATGAGCTACTTTCGTGCATTTACTCAGGAATCCGTGCAGGTCTCTGCGGCATCTCTATCAATGCTGTGGTGCGCCTTGCAAAGAAGAACATCTCTGATCTCTTCACATCCATTGTTGCTGTGGTGGCTTTTGTGGCAATCGTGGTGTTCAACATCAAAACGGTGCTTGTGATACTTATAGGGATAATCCTTGGGCTTCTCGGCAGCCATGTTAAAGCTAGGCTTTCGCGTAATGACGGAGGCAGAAACAATAGTGATGCTTCAAATAACAACGGGGTGACAAAATGAGTTACACCCTTCTTCACTTAATGATTGAATTTTTACTCATCGGTACATTCTCATTTGGCGGTGGAATGGCAACAATACCGTTCCTCTTTAACCTTGCGGATAAGTACACCTGGTTCACTCGTAATGAGCTTGTAGACATGATTGCCATAAGCGAGGTCACTCCCGGGCCAATCGGCGTTAACATGGCAACGTATGTTGGCATGAAGAGCAGAGGGGTACTTGGAAGCCTTGTGAGCATACTTTCACTCACGTTTCCTGCGATAATCGTGATGATGTTTGCATACAAGTATCTCTTGAAAAACAGATCGCTTATTGTAGATAAGGCGTTTTATGGACTCAAACCTGTGGTGCTCGCCCTCTTTGCATCAGGTCTTTACAGCGTGATGAAGGAAACGCTATTTACGCTTGATGGCGGCTTTCATCTCAATCTGTTTGAAGACGTATTATTTATTGTGATATTTGCAGTGTCGATGAAGTTCAAAAAGATTCACCCTACGCTTCTTATATTAGCATCAGGCGCAATTGGCGCTCTAAAGTATTTCATTATGCGTTGAAACGTTAGCTAATGAGTACAATTAGTGCTAATGCGTTAGAGTGAACAGCCCTTGTAATACGTGATTTTACTCCCGTTCCGAAACGCAACGTCAAAGCGTACATCTTTATATGGAAGCAAGCTGTTTTCGATAAAGTAAAGCGCCACTTTTCTGATTTTGTCACGCTTAAGATTATTCACAAGATGGGCGATATTAGACTCATCCCAACCCTTATTTGCAACGCTCTTCACCTCCACAAATACAAGCGTACCCTCATCGTAGGCTATTATGTCCACCTCATAGCTATGAAACGGTGAAAAGCTGTGAAGTATCACCCTGCACCCTTGAGATGCAAGGTAATCGATCACGCTGTATTCGTTTGTTGTTCCGATTGATCGTTTGCTTGCCACTTAGATTAACCCGTATCTCATGAGGTAACATTCATCTCTAAGGGCTCGAAGTCCGCCTAAATAATACAAAAAACACCTCCGTTGTCTTATTCAAATCTAAATATAAACAACAGAGGTGTGAAAACCAAATTTTATTCGTACAAAATGTACAAAGATTTAAATTTTGTTGATTTTTAGGAGGTATTCGCCCTTCTTGTCTTCAACATTGATAGAGTAACCCGAGCGGTTAGCCAGGCGTGTGATGTTTTCAACAGCCACCTTCGAGTCTGCAAGCGCCTCAATTGAGGCCTCACCCTTATCTATCTGTTTCTTTACCAAAATTACAGGTTCTGGGCAGTTTAGCCCTCTTACATCTACATTTGTCATAATCAAGCCTCCTTACGGTTCTTTGACGAAATAAAATATGCGATGAATAGCAATACAACTATTGAAAGGATCACAACAATCTTACCGCCAGTTGTGGCACCACCGTTGTTACCAGCAACGCCTGCAAACTTAAAGTTATGAGAGATTGCAGCACCTGTGAACATACCAAGCACTGTGATAAATGAATCGCCGTTGCCTTCCCCTGCAAGTATAAGCTGACGAAGTGGGCATCCACCAAGGAGCACAGATCCAAATCCTACTGCAACAAATGATAGCAAGTTCCATAGGTGATCAGGATGAGCAATAGGCTGATTCAAGAATCCAAACTTGAAGTTACCAGACGCAAGGTTGATGATGAGAAGCACCACAAATGTTGTGAGTGGCCCTAAGAACAATGTGATGTCCTTTGTGAGGAACAAGTCACGAATTCCACCTGCTGTACACATTCTTGATAGCTCTGCAAGTGCACCGATAACCAACGCGACTAAAAGAGATGCAATAATTGGAGCCCTCATGCTGCCAGGTCCTGATGCTGAGAATGCAAGGAGCGATGGAACTGCGATCAATAGAATAAGAAGGATAACCTGAATAGATGGTGCAATGCCACCTTCGATTACAGATTTCTTCTCAGCTCTTCCTAACGAGAAGCCTCTCTTTAGGAAGAGAGTTCCAACAAAAATACCGCCTACAAAGCCAATGAGTGCAATAAAGGCGTTCATATCACCACCTGCAAGGCGGATGATCATTCTTAAAGGACATCCTAAGAATACAAGTGCGCACATCATCACGATGGCACCAAGTACAAAACGAATTACCGGGCTTGATCCGCTTCTTGGTTTAAAATCACCTCTGATTAGAGCCATAATGAAGCTACCAAGCACTAACCCCATGATTTCAGGGCGTACATATTGAACTACTTCAGCATTATGAAAACGCATTCCACCTGCAATATCACGAATAAAACACGCAATACAAAAACCCATGTTCTTTGGGTTGCCAAGATGCGTAAGAAGCGCCGTCCCTGCTGCGATTACGGCACCTGTGATTATAATCAGCACCTGTTCTTTTGATAGTTTCCTTTTTTCTATCATAAATTCTCCTTTACACCATTATATTATTTAATATACAATGACATACTTATATACTATCACAAAACAAATAATTTGTGCTATGATAGTAAAGAAATTAACAAAAAAACTAAGGAGAGACACACAATGTACAGATATACATATATTTCTGGTAAAAAAGAAGGTCAAATAGGATACGATAAACTCCCATCAATGACAAAATATCCATCCATTGAACAAACTGAAGACGGCGAAATATTCTTTGAGAACATAAGCGAACCACTCAAGCTGTACATTTTTGGTGCAGGCCACGTATCAAAGGCAGTATACAATCAGGCTGAACTTTTAGACATACGCACCGTTGTGGTGGACGACAGAGCTGAATTCCTCACGCCAGAGCGCTTTAAAAACGCCACAAGAGTATGCACAGAAGACTACGCGGCAACCATAGCCTCCTTTGACTTTAAAAAGAGCGACGCTGTTGTGATTATGACGCGTGGACACAAAGACGACTATCTCGTGCTCAAATACACACTGCTTAAAGAAGGCGAACACCCAGACTACATCGGCATGATCGGAAGCAAAACAAAGGTTGCCCACGTGTATGATAAACTCAGAACAATAGACGGCATCAGCGACGATGTATTAGAGAGCGTCCACTCACCAATCGGGCTTCCATTCGACACAGAGACACCTGAGGAAATCGCACTTTCTATTCTTGCAGAAATCTATACATTCCGCCATCCAAAGGGCATGAGCATAGTTGAGGAAAACACGCTTAAAGCATTAAGAAATGAAAAGAACTTCATCGAGGTGATCATCATTAAAAAGAATGGCTCAGGCCCACGCAACGTAGGTTCAAGAATGATAGTTAAAGAAGATGATGTGATTGGAACAATAGGCGGTGGCGCTGTAGAGAATGCCTGCATCCTTGATGCGCGCGAAATGCTAAAAACATCAAAGATCACAATGCAAAAGGACTACTCCCTTGAAAGCACCACAGCCGCAAACCTTGGGATGGTCTGCGGTGGGCATTTCCGCGTTGCCTTTGTCAGACATTAATCTGAAACTAGCGGATAGATTTTTTTCTTTGCAATTCTGAAGAACGGATGCGCAAAGAGCGTTAACAAGAACTTTAGCACGTATGTAGACACCAGGATGCTTATAAACACCGACGTCTCATACGTGCCATAGAATGCAACTGAGCAGAATATCAGCGTGTCTATAAGCTGCGACAGAAGCGTTGAAAACAGGTTTCTGATGGCAAGTGACGACTGATATTTATTCTTCCAGAACTCAAAGGCTTGCACATCGTGTAGGTTAGAAATCAAATACGCAATCAATGACCCAACAGTGATTCTCAAAAACGGCGTAAAGAGCGTTCTTAGGGCTGCCTCTGTCTCTTCACCCTCAAGCTTTAATGAGAGCGTGAGTGCCATAATCATAAGCACAAAGAGCGAGGATGCAAACCCAAGGTAGACAGCCTTTTTAGCCTCTTTCTTTGAGTAGCACTCGCTGATGATGTCCGTGGCAAGGTACCCTGATGCATAGAGGGCGTTGCCATGCGTTATCACTATGCCAAAGAGGTTAATAGTCTGCGTGACAAGGATGTTTGCAAGCACCACAGAGATGGCGATGAATGAATATAGTCCCTTTTCGCCAAAGAGGCGAAAAAAGACTAAAAGAACTAAGAATGTCAAAAGCGTTGATAAAAGCAATATTACTATATTCACAATCTAACCTATTAGCTCACCTTCGTATAAGTACCATTACCTGTTCCTTTAATATCATAAGACGCATCTGTACAGATGAGCCTAATAGTATTAGAATTACCACTTTTCCAATCTGTTTTTGAAATGGCTGACCATTGTGCAAATGTTCCCTTAAAGTTGATTGTCTCTATTCCCGAGCGTTCAAATAGCCATGACCCAAGATGTGTTAATCCTGGGTAGAGAGTAATCCTCTTTAAGTTTCGGGTATTATTAAATGCACTTCCCCCTATCCACGTAAGTGTTGGTGGGAGCTCTATGTACTCAAGCTGGGTATACATAAAGGCGGCATCATCAATTGTTGTAACTCCTTCGCCAATTTGCACATACTTAATAGGTGTAAGACTTGACGCCGTACCCTTAAACGCATCCGCTCCAATTGTTGTTACTCTTGGAAACTTTGAGGTGGGACCAAAGGTGTATAATACATCAGGGTCGATGGCACTCTTGTTACCGTTAACTGTGTTTCCATATATGTTTGCGACGGCTTTGTTATTCGCCTCACTCGCCACTTCGATTGCTTTGACGTATACTAATTGTTCAATATATGTTGTAGCACCAGTTTCACTATAACCTTTTATCCATGTTGCTGGGATTTTTACGTTAAGATCATAATTAGTTTTTGGTGTGAAAGAAAAATTATTGGCTGTCCCTTTCAGTTTTAATGTAATTGAGTTAGCCGATTTTGTTATCTCATAGACACAACCGTTTATTGTATATGGCGAAGTTATCTTAGTCGTGTCAAACTGCAAGCCATAGCCATTCTTTAGCGTAAATGTTACAGTTGGCATAGTCTGTGTTGTATCCAGCTTACCATTTACTATAGGAAGAACCATTCGATTTGATTCACTTGTGAGTCTTGGATCAACCTTTTCAACTGCCTCATCTAAGGAGCTTACTTGGTATTTGATCCAGGTAATGCGTTTTCGGGTACCGGCATTCTCTATGTTTGCTTTCATTTTTTCTTCTGCTGGTGCACGCAGAGTAGAAATACTAGTATCAACTCTTGTAAACGTGCCTGTAAACTTAACCGCAAGTGTAGTATCTGAATAGGAAGTAACTTCAAGCGTGGCATCCTTGAGGTTTGTATCAGTAGGCTTACCCCATTTTTCGTCAGCAAAGAGATTATCACCAACTGAAATATCCTTGAACTTAGCAAGTGTTGTTGAGTAAATATTAGAAGCAGCTTTCAGAAGTTCAATCGTGAATGTTACAGTGGTAGGCACATCCTGAACTGCCCTGATATAATCAGCATAGCCTGAGCTGTCTTTATAATGTGCGACAGAGATTTGATAATTTTCCACCCAGACAGCATAGAGGGTTTCTTCAGGCTGCGTCGGTTTGTAAGTAGTGCCAACATCACCAACATAGCCACCTGCAACAGGTTGTCCATCTGCAGGCTTAACGTCATTTTCTTTAAGGCTCCAGCCAACATGTGTAAGACCAGGACCGCCTGTGATTGTCGGAAGAGTAATATCGTTTGCTGTCCACTTTGCCTTGGCTGGAATCACGCCTGTGAGTGTGACGTTTTCTATTGGATCCTTACCGCCTTGATCGTTATACACTTCATACCTGTAATTGTAAGTTGTCTTGTTCTTGACGTTGTCCCAGGTGTTGTCTAGCTTGAGGATTGGGTTTCTAAGTCTAAGGCTGTTCACCCATGTTGCGCCATTCAAGGAGATGCTTCCACCCATATCCATAAGAAGATAATCACCGTCACCATCAACGATGTTATAATAATTGTCCTTGTCTTGTACAGGATATCCCTTCTCATCGGCTTCTGCAACAAGACCCTCATAGAATACTGAACTTGTATCAGCTTTATTTGTGATCCATGGAGCATTGTCGTTTTCAAAGAGGCTCTTTGAGAGGTAGTAGCCGAGGAACTTTGTTTCGGCTTCTAATGTACCAGTATATGAACTGTCATGCTGTGATTTTAATGTAACCACATATTTGCTGCTCTCAGGATATGGCATAACCATATCTGTGTTATGAATTAGAGTCTTCTTTGGATCTTCAGTAGTGGCTATTCTATCCATGACCATAAGCTTATCGTCAAACACCTGCTCTACAGGATCATAAATATCCCAGCTCCAGCCGCTCGTGGTTGAGTACCTGATGATTGGGAGTCCCTTCGTTACAACGTTCTCATGATTATATGCATCATCAAATGGGGCACGTGATGCAAGAGGTGGCTCATTACCTTCAAACTTGAGGTTAAAGCCGTCATAAGCGCCTCTCTCACCCTCCTTGTTTGCATCAAGGAGGAATATATACTCCCTCTGGAGTATCCACTTGCCGTATAGCTTTGTATTAAAGTAGTACTTGCCACCATACTCGACAACGGTACTTCCAAAGCTATCATCAGATGGCATGTATGATGCGCTTGATACAGTCGGGGATGAATCGTCATCGTACCCAACCTGACTGCTGTTATTAGTCGCAGTCCAGCCTTCTGACGTCCATGAATCAAAAGAAATACCGATTGGGCCTGAATAGTTATCACGATTAAGTACATCTGAGAGCTGATCCTGTGTAAGCACCTGATTACTATGAGTTTCAGCCAAATGACCTGTTATTGCAGAAGTATCTGGCTTAATATCAGCATACGGAGGATTTGTTGTAATATGAAGCTGAGGAGATGATGGAAGTCTAAACCCGTTATCACCAATGCCCCAGGATGCCTTGATAGCAATTTCCTCATCACCCTTCCTTGGCGTGTATATACTGCCGTTCTGATCGAGGAACGTGAAGTCCATGTTCTCATCAAACACTTCGTATTCAACATTATTAATTGTGGTCTTGTACCCTTCAAACTTACGCGTAAGCAGCTGGCTGTTGACCTTTGTGTAGTAGTCGTCTGACGCGCTAGTAGCGTTAACAGTATGTGAAATTGTAGTGCCATCACGATTAGTGATGGTCATTGTGGCTTCAGTCTGGTTGTTATGATTCATTGCAAGGTTGAAGTTAGTCTCAAACTCAATGAGATCCACACGTGATGGAAGCTGTGAGTTACCTGGCTTTTGGGCAGTCTCTGAGCCGCCATATCGGTTGATGAGTCCTGGATGGTCGCTAAGCGATGCTTCTATATACTTGTTCGTATCGCCTGCGTTAACATTAATCAAGCCGCGTCCCGGTTCTGTACTTGGAACCTCTCCTACATACCACTTTCCTGTACTCAAACGGTAAGAGAACGTCTTGATGTAATCGCCAGTATAAGTACCATTACTATTAATCGTTGCTGTAAGCTGTTTATTTGTTCCAATAAGTTCAAGATCAGTTATATCACTAACGCCTTTCTCAATAAATCCGCGGTTGATGTCAAGAGTCATCTTGATACTTGTTGTGTCTTCAATCACTGGGTTGAGAGTAAGCTGTTTTGATGTAAGTGTGATCTTGGCATCTTCAGAAAGTGTGGATGCAACCGGATACAAGCCCTTTGTTGCAAGCGTTTCATAGTTAGCAGTATTAGAATCTATCTCTGCCATATCTTTCCAAGTTGAGGCATTGCCATCTGCTTTCCAGCCATAGAAGTAGTACTCTTTTTTCGCATCCGGGGCATCATCGGCGGTTAGGAAGCCTTCCTGGAAAATCATTTGACTTTCAAATGTTATTCCACCTATTGGCGCAGGTATTGCTACCTTTTCCCTTGGTTTAAATATTGGATAGATGTATGTCACCTTAGATGGCGTGAGCTTTTCACCACCACCTTCGCCTGCAATCAGCGCCTTCATGCGTTTTGTGGCAACATCTGCTTTAAATACACCTTTGTCATCAATCCATGATTCTATAACTTGTGTTTTACCCTCATTTGATGCAGGATCATATGTTGGACTCTGGCTAAAGTACCTAAACTCCTTATATGGTGCAACACTATAGATAGGATTTGGCGGTTCAATTTTATACGATCCAGTGGCGAAGTAGACTGAGTATCTACTTGAAGGTACCTGCATTACGGTAAAGTATGCATCCGAGATAGTTGGGTCTGTGTACCACTTTTCATCCGCTTCTTTATAGTAGAGCGTGATGTTCATGTCTGATGTCACAAGCGCTGTTGTTGATAACGTTGAGCCATCCTCGTATCCTGTGGTTGAGAGCTTCACGCGGTATATCCTCGTGCTTGACCAGACTGCATAGAGTGTAACGGTCTTTGTTCCATCAGCTGCTGTTACAACCTTACTCCAGTCTGACGCCCTTTCACCGAGCGTGAATTTATCTGTGAATATCTCTTTTACCGTTCCTCCGCCTTCAACCTGATACGAGCCGTCTCTGTAGAACGACCATCCGAGGAACTCATAGTCTGTGAGGGTATAGCCTGATGTAAGGAGTACTGTGTCTGCATTACCCCACTGCGCTGTGGCTGTAGCCTCCCTCTTATCACCTTCATACCATGATGTTGCTAAAAGGTTACCAACATCTGAGATGTAGTCTCTCTTTGGACTTACAGTTGTGTCACTGTAGCCTAGGAAGCGCCTCTTTACACCTTCTGATTCCTTGTGATTAAGAGGAATTGATGGGGTTGCACCCGTTGCTGAGTTCAAGTCGTATTTAATCGTAATGTCGCATGTTGGAGCTGTGACTGCGTATTGTCCTACCTTAATAAGTTGAGCATTTGGATTGACAGCAGGATCCGGATCAATATTATACCAACCCTTACCAACCCAATAATACATCGCAGTTACGTTACTCTTGCTTGTAGCTCCAGTTGAGTCAAGATTGAGCGTATTTATGTGATTTCTTTCCCATTGAGCGTAAAGTGTGATCTTTCCGTTTTCGCTTGCTTCAAGCTTTTCAATAAGCTTTTGAACAAGAGCAACACTTGGATCAAAGTAGTACGTAGTACCAGCCTTAAATATATCAGCATCCAATGAATTAGGTGTTAAGCCCCAACCTATAAGTTTGTATCCTGGACGTGTGATGTTGTCTGGCATTTTGATACTCTCTGGTATATCCCACTCTGCTATGGCTGTTTCATCTATTGATGTATCCTTACGTAAGTAATTTATAAGAGTAGCTTTGTCTTCATTCGCATTTATCAAGCCGTCTTTATCAACAACTAGGAATGGAGCTTGACTTGGGTCTTGTTTGTTCTTTAATGTATATCCTTTAAATGTTGATCTTAGCGCTATTGGATCTTCACTCCTGACGCCCTCATCGGCTGCATCTCCACTATCAAACTCAAATGTCCAGATCTTCTCAGGAAGAGCTATGCGGTCAACATCGCTCTGCTTATCAGCTGTGAGGTACCACTTGTCTTCCCCTGTTGCATAGTAGAGTTTATTCTGTAGCGCCTTTGTGGCTCCGTTTGAATTGAGCGTGATGCCCTTAAGTCCAATATCTCTCCAGCGTGCATAGAGCGTGATGTACTTTGTCTGATTAACCTCATTCTCTTGAACAAACGGCCTCATGTGATTGTCTGGATTATCAGGATCAGCATACGCAAGATCATAAATCGTCTTTGTATCGCCATCAAATGGGCGGTATGGGTTTGCAACAAGAGGTGCACTCTGTGATGGCGTCTCTGTCCATCCGTCGAATGACCATCGATCTGTACTGAGAGACGAACCATTATTAAGATCTTCAGCATTTCCGTTACCATCCGTAACGCGTACTGTGTCCCAAATTGCCTTTACAGTCCTGTCTGTTGTGATTCCTAATGCTGGAACAGCATATAGTTCCAGATGTTTTGTTCCGCTATCATCAACATATTGTTCTGTTACAAGTGCCTCGTATCCTGCAAACGACCACTCAAGTGAGCCATTAAGTGTTGCCTCAACTCCTACAACGCGTTCATCTTCAGGAATGCCATATGTAGGATCTGTTGTCCATGTGGTGTTGTAGTTGATGAGCCACTTCTTCTCAGGAATACGTACATAAGATATTGCATTGCCTTCGCCGTTTGCGTTGCCGTACCACTTCTTTGTCTGTGGTTTGTAGTAGATCTCTGTGGTGTGGCTTAGCGATGTTGATCCATTTCCTTCAAGCGTGAGTTTGAATATGCGCTCATCATACCATACGCCGTAGAGTTTTACGTTTCCAGTACCTGCCCCAACTTGATATAAATCATAATACTTCTCGTATTCTGGAATGAATGCAGCTCCACCCGACGTGATATTATCCTTATCATCCTGATTCATATTATCGCTATCTTCAATACCACCTACCTTTGGCGTCCATCCGATAAAGCGATAGTTCTCTTTTGTCAGTGCAGGAAGCGTGATTGGATCGTTATCCCTCCAATACACCGCTGCATATATTTCCTTTTGTTTTGGCTCACCTTCAGGAACACTAGTAATGTAATTGCTTGGGAGTTTAGCCTCTGTTGTGCCACCATTTACAATTGCAGTCACGCTTGTATCAGGATCACTTGTGCCGTCTTTTACCGGGTAAATACCGCCAAATGTAGACTCTGACGCAATCTGCGTTGGGTTATCAACTCCAAGTAGGTTACTCTCAAAGCTGATGTACCAAATCCTCTGTGGAATGATTATTTTCGTTATACTGTTCTTAAGCGATATTATATTGCCATCGGCGTCTTTCTCAGCATCCTTGTACCAGCCGTCACCTACTCTGTAATAGAGCTCCTCGTATCCCTTACTTGTGGCTGTAGGATCTGCAATCTTAATGATACGAATAGCGTTCTCTTCCCAGTTGCCGTAAAGAGTAATCTTGTTGTTTACTATGTATTTTGGATCGATTGAACTGATGTCAATAGTAGAACCTTCCCTATATCTCTTACTCTCATCAGTTTCGCCCTTTTCAAAGCTCCATCCGAGGAAGTTATAGCCCTTCCTATTTGTTGATGGAACTGTAATTGTATTTGATAATCCGTTTGTCCATTTAGCCTTCCATTTAGTGCTGTTTTCATCCGTTGGTCTATCTGTTGTAAACTCACCGTTGCTCTGAACGTATTGTACGCTATCTTGAGCGCCATAGTAGCCTTCGAATGTGAAGATCACCTTTGCTGTGTTCACACTCTCTGCACCTTCAAGGTTCACATCGTATCTTACTTCCCACGACTTCTCAGGCTTACGAATTGAGCTTATTGTGCTCTCGTCGTTTATTGTAGCGTGATAGCCGTTTGTCTTTTCCCTATATAATATAGTCTCTTTTGTTGTTCCGTTGTCCGGATCAAGCTCGATTGTCAAGTACTTTTCGCTCGACCATACGCCTTCAAGCGTGATCTCCTCACCCTTGTTGTTCTCATCAACATAGCCGTATTTATCGTTCCAGGCTGGGGCAAAGATGTTTGGAAGTACTGTATCTTGACCTGATAGCCTCCATCCTATAAACGTGAAGCCTTCTGCCGTTAATGCTTTCTTGTTCAAGTCTATGCCATCAACTGTATCGTCATACATTGCAACTGCCGTTGTGGACTTTGTAACATTATCGTTTTCAATCTCACCCTTCTCGTTGATAAAGAGCGTTGCACCTATCATGTATC
Source organism: uncultured Spirochaetaceae bacterium (assembly GCA_945910645.1). Lineage (GTDB taxonomy): Bacteria > Spirochaetota > Spirochaetia > Sphaerochaetales > Sphaerochaetaceae > UBA9848. The sequence continues at coordinate 13,108 of CAMDZB010000001.1, forward strand.
CCTTGAACTTCCATGTGAGATACTCCTCTGCAAGCTCCTTAAACGACTCGTCTGTTGGGTGATTCGTGACAAAGTTGACCTTTACGCTCCTCTCTGCAACAATGCCGTCAGATACCATGTTCTGCTTTTGTTCGTCTGTGTACCAAACGCCGTTTGATGGATTCTTATAAAGTACATCCTTGCCGTTTTCGCCCTTCTTACCCTTGTTGTGATTGAGGGTTACCACTATATCTGCTTGATCTTTCCATCGAGCATAAAGCTTGATGTCCTTCTTTGTTGTTGTGTATTCTCCTGATATCAATGTGTTAGGATCTTCCTTTGTACTCCAGCCGAGGAATAGGTATAATGGATTGCCTTTATCATCCTTTTCTGCTGAGGTAAGCGATGGAAGAGCGACAGGTTTATAATCGCCCCAGATTGCGAGAATCTCTGTGTCTGATGAGATCACATAGCCGTCTTGTATCGTACCGTCTTCTTTGATATTAGGCGCAATACTTCCACTTCTTGAACCATACCCCTTGAACTCAGATGGTACGTATATCGTAGTGTTAATGTCCGTTTCTATGTTCTTTCCAGGCTCAAGAGTGATCATCCTCTCCCTTCGTGGAAGTGGAGACACTTTTGTAAGCTCAGAGCCCTTGACTGTGTAAATAGGGTTTCCGTCTGCATCTGTTCCAACCTCTTCTCTTACGCCATACCAGCCGTCGTTAACCCTGTAGTATATCTCCTGAGTGAGCTTCGAGTAGTTGGAGTCATTTTGTTCATCCATCGTTGCTGTTGATGCAAGTATAAGCTTGTATACCTTCTCGTAAGCCCAGTCAAGATACAGCGTGATCTTACCATTCTTAACATCAGACTCTGTGGCTGTGTCTTTGAACGTCCAAGCGTTTTCTTTGATTACCTCGCCATCAAGCGACTTCTTCCATCCGTTTATGATGTAACCGGGAATCGTGGTAAGATCCACACGTACTGCATCACTATCCTCTGCCCATACTGCAACTAGGTTTGTTTCTTTAGTAATAGCCTTTAGAGCTGGATCTATAGCGCCGTTTGCATCTATATATAATGTACCCGTCTCTGCATCCTTATAACCCATGAATCTCCACTCAACGTCCTTTGGACCAAGTGGGGTGGATGGAAGTTCATTAATTCCATTTCTGTTAAATTCAAGTGAGTATACTTTCTTTGGTAAGAGAGTTGGTTGAAGACTTGTAATCACCTTTCCGCTCTCGAGTATCTGATGATCCCTCGCTCTTACGTAAAGTGTGTTCTGACTAACGCTCGTTGCTCCCTCTGCTTTCAGGTAAACCGGGTATACTGTGTTGTCCTGCCATACACTCTCAAATGCAACTTCGCCTCTCGTCTCTGATGATTTGACCATGTATTCATTAACGATATCCGATGACGTGTCATCCTGTGCGCTTACCTTCTCCCTCCATCCGATGAACGTGCTATTTTCCCTGTCCTTTAATATTGGGAGTTCAAGTCTCATCTCTGTTGGGCTCTGCCATGACGCATCTACCCACTTGTTATTTTCATCTTTTGTAACTGTTGCTCCAGTTACGATCTGACCACTCTTATCTATGTATCCTGAGTAGCCACTAAATGGATAACTTACTGTGTATCCGCTTGTAATATTCTCATCACTCCACTGCTTCTTGTCTGTTATAACATCGTTTGTTTCAATGCCTTCAAGCGTTACCTTTACAGTCCTTGTTGGCGCCTTGAAGTCAGCGCTTTTATATAGTGTCTTTACCCATGCGCTTGCGTCGCTATCATATTCATACTTTGTGTACCAAGAGCCGTCTGCAATGCTGTAGTAAATCTGCCTTGTGGCTCCACTCCAGTTTACTGTTGTATCCTTGCTCTCATCCTTTGCACCAAGGTTTACAACATACGTTGTGTTATTCGTCCACGCTCCGTGTAGGTCTATGTCGTTGTTATCAGGAATGAACTCCGAAGGAAGCACTTCAGTTCCGCTCTTTGATTTCTTCCATCCTACAAAGGCGATCTCGTTGTTGACGTTTCCACCCTCTTCGACATACATGCCACCATTCTCTAGCGTTGGAAGTGTTATTGCACCATCCGTTGTGTACTTTGAATCTTCTGTGTTAATTGAATACTTAGGTCTCTCAAATGTTGGCACGACTATCATGTCCTTTGAAAGACTTACATCGCCTTTAATCTCACCATTTTCATTGACATATTCGCCGTATTCCTTAAATACAAATTCGTACGTTTCGCTCGTCTTGTTATCTCTCATCCTGATATTCTCAAGAGATGGTGTGTATTTGATAGTCCATACCCTTTTTGGTTTTGCAATTGTAACACCGCCTTCCTGACCCTCAACCTTTAGCGGCGTACTTAAGTTCTGATCTTTATACCACTGCTTCTTACCGTATGAATACCAGATCTCTGAAACATCGCTTCCTGTCTCACCACCCACGTTCTCTTTCTTAAGTTCAAGCTTGTACTTTCTTGAGTCTCTCCATACGCCATAGAGCGTCACGTTGTCTTTTGTTGGCGTGAATCCTGTCTTTCCGTTTAAATAAAGATTAAAGCCTGTTGGTATAACTTCGCCCTCTGTAAAGACCTTTCCTGTCTCACTCCAGCCAAGGAATTCAACGCCTTTCCCCTCTTCAGGCCAGGATATCGTATTGTTCATGTAGTACGACTCTTCTATCCACTCTGCAACCGCATGGGATGCCTCAGTAAGCGCACTTGCTGTGATGTTTCCACTTGAGTCAATCACTGTATTTGATGTGATACCATCAAGCTTATATCCTGCAAACTTCTGGCTGTATATGTCGCTCTTCTTTGCTATAGTTGCGCCTTGCCAGTTTGCATTGAAGTTGATCGTCCACTCCTTCTTTGGAACGCTGATTCGTGTGATCTGCTTGTCCGTTTCTCCATCCTGTACAAACCAGCTGCTGCCGCGTGAGAGGATCCTTCTGACATCAGCTCCGCTTGTGGCGCCGTTTGGATCAAGCGTGAGCACTTTTGCATTGCTTGCCACCCACTGAGCATAGAATGTTATGGTCTGACTTGATCCTTCTTCCCAATCTTCTTGCTCGAATATTTTTGGCGAAGCCTGATCATTTGGATTTGCATAAACCTCAACTGTTCCATCAGCCTTTGTACGTTTCCAGCCTTCAAAATTATAGCCGTCGCGAGTTGGGATGTATATGTAATCGCCGTTTGTGTCCTTCTGGTTGAAGTTTATCGCCTTTGGCGCGTTGTATGTTGCAACCACCGTAATTTGATTGCCGCTTTCTTTATCAGCCTCAATTTGAGCAGCTTCAAGCTTCTGCAAATAACCGTTTTCATCTGTGTATGCAACATCACCCTTCTTGTAACCTGCAAATGCCCATGTGAGATCCTCAGTCTTGTTCCCATCCACATTTGGAAGAGTGCCACCAAACGTGCTAAATATTATGGTCTGCCTACGAGGAGTGTATTCAATTTTGTTCTTGATATTGCTGTTGAGCTCTTCTGTTTCCCTCCAGGTGGCGTCTTGGTGGATGTAGTATGCAATGTTTCCTGTGGGGGCACCTTCGTATGCTTTGAACATCACAGTTGTTGCTTCAGAGCTTACTGAATGCACAAGAAGATACGTCACCTCGTCTGTCAACATAACTTGTATAAGGTTATCCGAGCCCATCTCTTGACGTATGACTTTCGGATCTGTAGATTCGTATTTGTTTTCACCTAGTTTCTTAACAACTTCGTATGAGCTAAATACTCTACCAGTTTCCATAGTTGGAACAGACAGTTTACCTACGTATGAAGCCTCTTTCCATATTGCATCATAAGTGCTTGCTGTTGGCGCTTTTTTTGTAAATGTTCCGTCTTCCCTTATTATGTCTCCATATCCGCTGAATGTCCTTGATGCGTCTGTAGTACCGGCTGTTGCTCCTCCTTTTTCTTGCCCGTTTGAGGTGATTGCATAATCGTCTTCTTTGTATGTACCGTCATCTTTTTTAGTAACCTTTACGACGCTGTACTTCCACTCAGGAATCTGAATCTTGTCGATTCTGACTGTACATGAGGCATCCTCATACCACTTTCCATCCTGGTAGTAGACCTTCATGGTGCCTGGGTTCTTCACTCCTCCTGCATTAAGCGTCACCTCATGCGTCTCTTGAAGCGCGCTAGCTTTACACGAGACTGTAAAGCCTAGGCTTGCAATAACAAGGATTGCTGCTGCAACTGTTGCTTTTAATGCTTTGCTTTTGAAGTTTCTCATACATTCATCTCCGATTTTTACGCATCAAGCTACGGGCATAGCTCGAGCGGGTATTATTATTAATATAATAACAAGTATATGGAAATCGGGTTAGGAAGGCAAGAAATAATGAGCGTATTTTAACAAAAATTATCAAAAATTTGCGGTTAAACCTAAACAAATGTGTAGATATTTAGCAGGTAACCAATTAGACCTGAAGAAGCGTGTTAAAATTTCTAATCACCGTATCCTCAAGTGTGGCACTGTCTATATTAAGCTCTTTAGCTATGGATGAGTACACAAGTTTTACATTCATCGGCGTGTTAACAGTCCCTCGGTAAGGCTCAGGAGGAAGATAGGGGCTGTCTGTTTCAACAAGCAATCTATCAAGCGGAATGTAGTGAAGGATTTCCCTTAAATTCCTGCTGTTCTTATATGTGACAGGGCCTGCAATCGAGATGTAGTAACCGTTATCCAACGCTGACTTTAAAAGCATATCTGATGCGGAAAAGCAATGGATAATACCGCCTCTATTCACCTTATGACTCTTAATGATGTTAGACGTCTGCTCTATCGCCTCCCTTGAATGTACTATTATAGGAAGGTTATTGTCGTTTGCAATGTCTATCTGTGATATAAAGAGTTCCTCCTGCTCTGCCTTACTTCCGTATTCAGGATAATGGTTGTCGAGTCCTATTTCGCCAACAAATGAAATACAATCCTTATATAACACTTGTAATTTATTGATTTTATCAAGATTTACAGCTGTTTTATTACCCGTTGGCAATAATCCCCATGGCCCTACCCCTATAGAGAGCCTGATTGACGGATATGCCTTATGGTATTTCACGCGCTCTATGATGTCGTCTGCCTCCACAGCAACGTCTATGCCACCCTCAAAACCGTCTTTATAGAGACCATCAAGGAGGCTATCCACCTCTACTCCCTTTTCCTTCATTGCGAGAATATGAAAATGCGTATCTATAAATCTCATGCTTTTAAATATACAAGAATTGCCTCTCAACTTCAAATCAATTGAAAAATTCGCGCACGTATATTATAATATAAAGTTATCACGAAAAAAATTAGGGGTAAGTCAAATGAACAAAGCAGAATTGTTTGAGATTTTAGACAAAGAAAAGGTCACACAGAACAACATATTTGACCATCAGGTTGCAGAGTACGAGAACATCTACACTTATTTAAAAGAGCTAAACGAGACTGAAAAGGCTTCTGACATCAAGGAGATTACAGAAAAGGCTGTGGTTACACCAAACAAGCCAATCTCTGAATTTGTAATCGCACTTGTCACATACTTTGAGAACACGGAGAAAAGCACAGCTATTGAGAACCTCACGAAGAAGGCCGTTGCTATGTCAAAATGGCAGTATGTGCTATTCTTCACACGTGTACTACTCGAGAAGAATCCTCATGACCTTGTGGCTTCTGCGCTCAAGATACAGGCTTTGGAGAAGATCGGCACTGATACTGAGGAGCTTAAGAACGAGATCAGACACTTTACCACAGTAAAGGAAGATGAGGTTAAGATGCTTCTCTACCTTGTTGACATGTTCGACAAAGAAAACGACTCTGAAACAGCAATTTACCACCTAAAAAGAGCCCTTGCACGAGCAATCAAGATCAAGTCAATCAAAGATGTAAAAGACGTGTCTGAGAAGTTCCTAAAGCGCAAAGATGTTGAACTTTCACAGATTGTCAACATGTTTGACACACCGTCTGCAAAGTCGCTTGGTGAGAAATTTGACACATGCTTCCAGGATGTATACAAGGCTGTTCAGAAGTCAGGAAACACTGAATTACTAGTACATGCAATCAAGCTCATCATTACAAGTTCAACAAAGAATACAAAGTATAAGAGCGACATTGTAAACGCTTACAAGGAGCTTTACAAGGACTCATCACGCCTTGAGGAATGCCTAAATCAGTCAGGACTCACAACGGATTATCACCTCGACCTTAAGGATGCAATTCAGCAGTTCGAGAAGGACATTTCCATCGATAAAGGCACGTTTGTATATCACAACAGCTACGGAATTGGACGCGTTACAAACATCGACAGCGACGGAATTTCCATAGACTTCATCAAAAAGCGTGGACATAGGATGTCTCACAGCATGGCTCTTTCAAGCCTCACAGTGCTTGAGAAAAACCACATTTGGGTGCTCAAAACCTTCGTTTCTAAGGAAAAACTTGCTAAAAAGTTCAACGAAGACACACGTTGGGGACTCGAAACGCTAATTAAGAGCGGCGACAATTCATTCAAGCTCATGAAGAAGGAGATTGTGCCGTCAATCCTCAGTGAATCTGAATGGTCTCTGTTCAACCAGAAGGCAAAGAAGATCATCAAGACTGACTCATACATCTATGCACTTCCAAACGCTGTGGATACATACGAGATCAGCGCAACCCCAATCTCAAACAACGATAAGATCTACTCAGAATTCCGCCACACTCCAGATGTGTTCGGACGCATAGCACTTGTGAGAAAGGCACTCGAGCTTGGCGTACAGTACGACAGCGAATGTTTCCAATACATGTTAAAGTCTTTTGGTACCGAGCTTGCATCGCCAAACATCACAGAAGAGTACCTTATCGCACATCTATTCCTCTCAACGCTTGCAAACGGAAGGAACAAGATTGTGGATGCAAAGGCATACCTCAGAAAGAGCGACTATGAAGTTCTTGTACGCATTCCAAGTTCAAAACTCCCTGACTTCTTCTCAAGAATCGAGGATACTGAACTCAGAAAATACATGGTGGACAAGATCAATAAGTTCCTTCCAAACTGGCAGGAGGTACTCACCGAATGTTACACTCTCTCGCCTGATCAGAGCATCGAAAAGGTGATGGCAAAGCGCTCAATTGACACATTCAAAGTGGACATGATGAAAAAATCATTCTTCATCATCAAACAGAATCCAACTCTATTCCTCTATCTCTTCAAGAAGTACGCTGCAACTCCTGAGGAATGGAACGAGGCTGGAAAGTCAACGTACGACCTCATCCTTGCACAGCTTGACGTGTACAACACATTCCCTAACTCAGATAAGTCACGCTCTATGTACACATCTCTATTCGACAGCAGAAGGATTTACTCATTCATCGAGAATACAAACGATGATCTTATCCTTTCTAACCTCGAGAAAAACATCTCGCTCTCTCCAACACTCGATGAACTCAAAAAGCAGGAAATCAAGCACATTGTTGGACTCAAACTTGAGAAGAGCGGTGCAAAACTCGACAATCAGGATGCAAAGAAGAGCTTAAGAAAGCCTCTACCTTCCGGAATACTCTGTCTCGCATCATCGCTTGAAAATGCAAAGAAAGAACTCGAGCACCTCATCAACGTGGAAATTCCTGCAAACGCTAAGGACATCGGGGATGCACGTGAGCTTGGAGACCTCAGAGAGAACGCCGAATACCAGTATGCAAAGGATAAGCAGAGACTCCTTACAAATCAGATGAAGAAACTCGAGAGCGACATTAAGGATGCAAAGGTTGTTACTTCGGATTCATTTGATACAAGTTCAGTTGGATTTGGTACAGTTGTCACCATCAAAGATGAGCTTGAAAACAAGGAGTTCACATACACTATTCTTGGCCAGTGGGAAAGCGATCCTGATAAGAACATCATCTCTATCAACGCTCCTGCAATCAAGGAAATCTACGGTGCAGCTAAGGGCGAATGCAGAGAGTTTACCATCAACGGCGATAAGAAAAAGTGGACAATTAAAGACATCACAAAATATACAAACTAATGAAAAAATATCTAATTCGTTTAGGTGAAATTTCACTCAAGGGCTTGAACAGGACATCCTTTCAGGCCCGTCTTTGTAATAACATCAAGGAAAAGCTACTTCCGCACCACGTTAAGATCCAAAGCCAAAAAGGCCGCCTGTTTTTGTATACAGAAGACGACGTTCCACGCGATCTTGTATTCAAGGTATTAAACACCACATTCGGGCTTGATGGCTACTCAGAATGTCATTCAACTGAGGATAAAACTGTAGACGGATTGTTTGCACTTGTTGATAAAGTAATCTCTGATAATTTTGATGATGGCATCACAACTTTTAAGGTTGACGCAAGACGTGAGGATAAACGTTTCCCTCTCTCTAGCTATCAAATTGAGTGCCAAATCGGTGGAAAGATACTCGAAAAATATCCTAAACTCAAAGTGGATGTAAAGAAGCCTGAACGCGTATTATACGTGGAAATCAGAAAGGATATCTTTGTGTATTCATCACGCATTAAGGGTAGGCGTGGACTTCCTGTTGGTACTGCAGGCAAAGGTCTTTCTCTTCTTTCCGGCGGCATTGATTCACCAGTCTCATCGTACCTCATTGCATCACGTGGAGTTAAACTTGAACTCCTATATTTCCATGCGTATCCGTATACCACAGATGAGGCTAAAGAGAAGGTGATCACGCTTGCTCGTACCATAGCGCCATACCTTCAGGGGACTGTGTTACACATCGTGAGCTTTACGGAACTTGAAAAGGTAATCGCTAAGAACGGCTATGAAAACGAGAAGACTCTAATGCTTAGAGCTGGCATGGTAAAAGCTGCAGAAAAGCTTGCTAAGATAAGAAGATGTGAATGTATCGTCACAGGTGAGGCTCTTTCACAGGTTGCCTCCCAGACGCTCAAGGCGCTTGATTTTACATCGTCGCTCACCACGTACAATATACTTCGCCCACTTGTAGGACTCGACAAAGCTGAGATCATAGAGCGTGCCAAGGAGATTGGAACATATGAGACTTCCATCCTTCCATACGCCGACTGCTGTGTACTCTTCTCTCCAAAGCATCCAAAGACTAAACCTCAGAAGGATAAGCTTACCAAGGGATACGAGGCGCTAAATCTTGATGATGTGATTGAAAAGGCTGTGAATGAACGTGAGGTTGTTTATATCAAGCCAGAATGTTGTTAATCATCTCAAAGAACAACACGTTGCCATCCTGAAGTTCAACAGCGTAGGTGCATTCCCTAAACATTTTTACAAATCGTGATGCTTCCCTAATTGCCTTAATATCGCCCGTTTGAGCCTTAAAATGATAGCTCCTTGCGTACGCACGCGATACTTTGAATACGCGCTTTATATCGCTCTCTTTGAATGAGCCTGAGGTCTTTACAAACGGTTCTGAACTCTTTCGTTTAATTGTGAATCCAAGAAGATTCATTTCCTCTTTTTCAAAGTCCTCGTAGTAGTATGTGTCGCCTATTTTAAAGAGGAATATGCCGTGTTCTAGTGGTTTTTTAGACGGAAGATAACAGGAGAGAGCAAAAGTTCTATCCGTTATCTTTCCGTTATATCGTTCTTCGAGATCTTTAAGAAGTCCGACTGTTTGTTTTTCTTCCATTACTCAAGTATTGCCTTAATTCGTCTTACGCCGTGTGATGAAGACTGCTCTTTTACAATCTTAAAGTGGCCGAGGGTTCCAAGATGTTCAACGTGTGGTCCTCCACAGACCTCTTTTGAGAAGTCACCGACTGTGTATACCTTCACTTTTTCGCCGTACTTTGCGTTGAACTCAGCAATTGCGCCCTGAGCCTTTGCCTCCTCAAGCGTCATCACCTCAACCTTTACAGGTAGATCTTTCTTGATCTGCTCATTCACGAGATCCTCAACAGCCTTGATCTCCTCAGGTGTGAGTGGCTTATCGTGATTGAAGTCGAATCGTAGACGCTCTGCTGTGATGTTAGAGCCTAGCTGTTTGATGTATTCGCCGAGCACTACCGCAAGCGCCTTGTGCAGTAGGTGCGTGGCTGTATGAAGCGCTGTGGTCTTTTCACTGTGATCTGCAAGCCCGCCTTTAAATACGCCTTCTGTTGCAGAACGTGAGAGCTCCTGATGCTTCTTAAACGCCTCATCAAAACCGTCCTTATCCACAACAAGCCCGTGTTCCTTTGCAAGCTCTGTTGTAAGCTCAAGTGGATATCCGTACGTGTCGTAAAGCTTAAATGCGATGCGTCCTGGAATCTTCTTGTCGTTGCCTTTTAGGATGTTTGGAAGCACCTTTTCGAATTCTTTCTCGCCCTTTACGAGCGTTTCTGAGAACTTTTTTTCTTCCTTCGAGAGATTATCAAAGACAAACTCCTTGTTCTGTTCGATCTCAGGGTATGCGTCTTTGTAGAGATCAATCACGACCACGGCAAGCTTTGACAGGAACTCATCGTTGATTCCAAGCTTGTATCCATGGCGTACTGCTCTTCTGATTAGGCGGCGTAGGATGTATCCCTGTCCTACATTTGATGGAGCGATGCCATTTTGGTCACCAAGGATAAATACGCTTGTTCTGATATGGTCTGCAATAATTCTGATTGATGTGTCGAGCGTCTCATCGTCTTTATACTTCTTTCCTGAAAGCTTCTCGATCTCCTTTATGATCTGTTGGAATGATTCGATGTCGTAAACGCTGTTTTTACCTGTGAGGATTGCAACAGTTCTCTCAATGCCCATTCCCGTATCAATACAAGGGCGACGAAGCTTTTCGAACTTGCCATCCTCAGTTTTATTGTATTGCATGAATACGTCGTTCCAAATTTCAAAGTACTTACCGCATGAGCAGCCTGGTTTGCAATCAGGTGAACACTTAGGACGTCCTGTATCAATGAACATTTCGCTATCAGGTCCGCATGGTCCTGTGGTTCCAGCAGGGCCCCACCAGTTATCTTCGCGGCCCATAAAGTAGATGCGCTCTCTTGGAATTCCTACCTTTTCCCATGCTTCTGCAGCTTCATCGTCGCGTGGAACTTCATCATCCCCGCCGAACACTGTCACAGAAAGCTTCTCAGGGTCTATGTGGAGCTCCTTTGTTAAGAATTCGTATGAAAATGCAATCATCTCTTTTTTAAAGTAGTCGCCAAGTGACCAGTTGCCGAGCATTTCAAAGAACGTAAGGTGATGCGGATCGCCTACGCTGTCGATATCACCCGTGCGGATACATTTTTGATAGTCACAGAGGCGCTTGCCAGATGGATGTTCCTGAGCGCCCATGAGGTATGGTACAAGCGGATGCATTCCTGCTGTTGTGAATAGTACAGTTGGGTCGTTCTCTGGGATGAGAGATGCGCCACTTATTTGCTTATGTCCTTTTGAGACGAAAAAATCGATATATTTTTTTCTAAGTTCATTTGAATCCATAGTGATTATGATTATAGTACATTCCACACTTTTTTTAAATGTTTTATGTTATAATTCAAGGCATGAAGATTAAGAGCATCCACACGATTACAAAAGGCGTGTTTAATGAGAACACCTACATTGTTGAATACGAGGACAGGTCGTGTATCCTCATAGACCCAGGGCTTGATGGAGATGGCATCCTAAAGTTCATCAAAGACAATGGTCTTACGCTTAAAGGCACTGTTCTTACTCACAACCACTTTGACCACATCGCCGCAATCAATAAGGAGATACTTGAAGGTAAGATTTACATGTCTCTGACTGACAAAGCCGATCTATTGGATCCATCCTACACCACGCTCATGTACAACACATACGGGCATTACCTAATCGAAAACGAGGATGACTTTAAGTCATTCTACTCCCTCATCTTGAACCAAAAGGACAACATAATCGAGGTAAAAGATGCTGGCATTATACTGGATGCGTTCAAGGTGATGTTCACACCTGGTCACACCAAAGGATCAATCTGCCTACTCGATGATGATAACAATGTTATCTTTACAGGTGACACTCTATTCAAGGACGGATACGGGCGTTACGACCTCCCCGGCGGAGATTATAAAACACTGATGGGCTCCCTTGATGCACTCCTAAAACTTCCCGAACACCTCAAGGTATACTCAGGGCATGGAGGCGTTACCACCATCGAGAATGAGAGAAAACACTTCTTCTGATTAGGGACATTTTAGATACAATCAGCCACCTTATGCGATACAAGATGCCACTCTGTAACGCCACCTTAAAATATTGAATAAAACAATAGTTTGTTGTACTCTAAAACCTATGGCTATTAAAAAAAGAAAAGATGCACATTTGTGCTACGACGTGCCAATTTACAATCACATTTGGCCGTACTTACTGCAGAGCAGATGCGACTCTCTCGTTTTTTACGATACGGAATTCGACGTTACAAACACAATGAGATTTGTGCGTGAATGGAATAAAAGTCATCCAAACCTTAAAACACGCTTATCAACAGTACTACTTGCAGCTATAATCAGAACTATTGCACTCAGACCTAAAGTAAACAGGTTCATAGCAAATAAAACATTCTGGGAAAGAGATGATCTCTCGCTATCATTTGTGGTAAAGAAGGATCTTACCGAGGACAGCCCTGAAACATCCACACCGCTCTACTTCGACCGCCTTGGAACCTTTGAAGAGACCATAAGCATCATCGAAAAATACGTTGAAGACACCAAAAATCAGGAGCCTACAGCAGAAATAAACAAAACAGATTACACCATCGCAACGCTCTTTAAATTTCTCCCAAAATGGCTCATTCAGGCTGTAGTAAACTACTACGGACGAAAGGACAGAAAAGGCAAAGGTTGTCCTAAATGGGTGCGCGATGCAGATGGACTTCACGTTTCAATCTTTGTTGCTAACATCGGCTCACTTGGAATGAAGAACGCACACCACCACCATCACCTCTATGAATGGGGTACGACAAGCCTCTTCTGCGTAATCGAGGATGTGTCTAAGCGCATTCAGAAGGACGATGATGGCAAGGTTGTTTCTTCAAAAGACATAATGAAGTGTTCATTCACGCTTGATGAGAGAATCTGTGACGGTCTCTACTTTATGCAGACCATCGCGCTTCTTTCTAAGATTCTAAAAGAGCCTGAAACGCTTCTTATTCCACTTAAGAGTTCGGATCTTCCGCATTTTGTAACGCGTGAGGAATACCAAACCAACATGAAAATGACAAAACTTGCACTCAAGGAAGCAAAGAAAAAGGAAAAACTTGCAAAAAAAGAGGCTAAAAAACTCTCAAAATAAACTAGTTAGTGTTTTTCTTCTTTCCGAGCAATACGGAGAGCAAAGCAATATCAGAAGCCCTAAGCCCTGAAATACGCGACGCCTGCGCAAGAGTAAGGGGCTTTATTCTTTTAAGCTTTTCCCTACTCTCAAACGATAGGGCTGTTGCAGAATCGTAGTTAAAATCCTGTGGGATCTTCATAGCTTCCATTCGCTTTAAACGCCTCACGAGTACTTCTTCACGCTTCAAATACGGCTCGTATTTTACATCCAAAGCCGCGGTGGTGATTGATCTATCTTTGTATCCCTTAAGCTCGTCAAATTGGGCTTTTAGGTCGTCTGCATCGATTATATCAGTCTGTAGCGCAGTAGATAGTGGCATCTTCTCATATCGTGATGAGCGAAGGATTTCTTTAATCTCTTCTATCTCCTTGCGTTTTCTGTTAAACAGCGTGAGTTTTTCATCGCTTGCTATCCCTATGTTGATGCTGTACGGTGTGAGCCTCATATCCGCACTGTCTGCCCTCAGGTTAAGCCTGTACTCTGCACGCGATGTAAACATTCTATACGGTTCATCAACGCCCTTTGTCACAAGGTCATCGATGAGCACTCCAAGATACGCCTCGTCTCGTGATAGCACGAGTGGATCCTTCCTCTCGAGTTTAAGGTACGCGTTGATTCCTGCCATGAGCCCCTGCCCTGCAGCTTCCTCATAGCCTGATGTTCCGTTGGTCTGACCTGCAATAAAGAGGTTCTCAAGCACCTTCGACTCAAGCGATGGATAGAGATCAAGCGGCGATGAATAGTCGTATTCAACTGCGTAGGCATACTTTATAATGCCAGTCTTTTCATCAGTTGCAATCACGGCATCCTCAAGTCCTTTAATCGAATGGATGAACGCATCTTGTACGTCCTTTGGAAGCGATGAGGAGAGTCCGTTTAAGTACATCTCCCTACTTCCTCTGCCCTCAGGTTCAATGAATATCTGATGGCGATCTCGCGTTTTAAAGCGCATCACCTTATCCTCAATCGAAGGGCAGTAGCGTGGCCCTCGTCCCACGATCTTACCGCCATAAAGCGGGGAACGGTGGATGTTATCAAGTATGATTTTATGCGTACTTTCGTTTGTGTAGGTGACATAACAGGGCTCTTGGATAACATCAATGCTGTCTTTTTCAAAGCTGTATGGAACTACTTTTTCATCTCCATCCTGCTTCTCGAGTATATCAAAGTTAATGCTGTCTCTGATTATACGAGCAGGAGTTCCTGTTTTAAGGCGCCCCATGTTGAATCCCATTTCACGCATCTTGTAGCCAAGGCCTTTTGCAGCATCCTCTCCGATTCGTCCTTCCTCTTTATCCTCATCGCCCACGAAGGTTTTACCCTCCATAAACGTGCCTGTAGTGAGCACAACAGCGCCAGAGTAGTACTCTTTGCCGCTCCTTGTTACAACGCCAATTATAGATCGTTTACCGCTTTTATCAGCCTCGATGAAGTCTGTAACTGTGTCTTCTCTCACCGTTAAGTTATCCTGATGGGTTACTGTGTAAACCGCGTTTTGATTGTAGAGGTACTTGTCTTCCTGAGAGCGAGGAGAGCGAACAGCAGCGCCCCGTCTTTTATTCAGGATTCTGAACTGTAACATTGCAGAATCGGCAAGGCGTCCCATCTCGCCACCGAGTGCATCAATCTCTTCCACTATGTTACCCTTTGCAAGTCCACCTATGGATGGATTACAGCTCATCCTGCCTATTGCGTCGATCTTCTGTGTTATGAGTAATGTTTGCTTTCCTAAACGGGCAAGGGCAAGGCATGCTTCGATTCCTGCGTGTCCCCCACCAATTACTATTGCGTCGTAGTCTAGATTATGTGTTGCTGTGCTTTTCATCGATCCATTTATTTTATATCAAAAGATGGCAATAATTGAATATTTTTGTATAAATATTATAATTAATTGTATGCGATAAACATATTGTTTGATATGTTTCTAAAGCGCATAAGGAGAACACTTTCACTATTGATAATTATCAGATAGCGTCATATACGATTGCTGCTGTATTTTTTATAATATCTGCATTTTTCTGTAGCATTGAGCTAGCTTTTTCGTCTTGTTCAGAGTTAAAAATGACGGCTCTAAGCGACAAGGGCGATAAACAGGCTGCAAGAGTCTTACGCCTTTTAAAATCCTTCGACAAGTCTCTTACTGGAATTCTTGTTTGGATTAACATCCTAAACATGGCATTCACAACTATTATTTCCGTGGTTGTGGCAAAGTACCATGGCGCAAGTGCAACCTTTATTGCAATGATTATCTCAACAATACTCATATCTGTTATGGGTGAAATCATACCAAAGATGATTGTTACAAATAACCCTGATTCATTCATCAGGCATACATCCCTGTTCCTAAGCACTATGCTTAAGATCATACATCCGCTGACTATTTTATTCTCATCAGTATCCCTATACTTTGCCCGACCATTCCTTAAAAACAAGAGGAGCGATAGCGAGCTTGAGGAGGACGACATTGAGGATATCACAAAGGAAGTTGCGCGTTCAGGAGAGATAGAAAAGGATACGGAACAGCTGGTGCTTGATGCCATCGATTTTGATGAGAAAACCGTGTTTAAATGCATGCAAAACTGGAAGGATGTCGAAACCGTAAACGAGGACGACACACCAGAGGCTATCTTTAATGCGATCAAGTCATCCCCATTCTCACGCCTGCCTGTGCTTGATAAAAACGGCGATGTAACAGGCGTATTAAATGTCACATTATTCCTAAGGCGCTACTACATCTCTGGCGAAAACGCAAACGTACAGAATGCCATCACCCGTCCATTTTTTGTAAAGAGCGATGAAAAACTCGACGACCTTATGCCACTTATGAACGAAAACAAGATCCACCTTGCCGTTGTACACGACTTTAGCGAAATAGACGGCAAAAGATGCTACCTTGGCATAATTACGCTTGAGGATATTCTTGAGGAGCTTGTGGGTGAAATCTACGACGAAAGGGATGTAATAAAGGTATGACGCTATACATAATACTAATTATCCTACTATCTGCAGCCTCGGCCTTTTTCTCAGGAACAGAATCATCCTACGCCACACTCAACACCCTACGCTTACGCCGTCATATAGAGGACAATGCGAATATAAAGAACAAGCGCTACATCAGAGGGAGAAAAAGAGCGCTTAGCATCAAGGAACACTTTGACTATTACCTCATCACGATTTTGATTGGCAACAATGCTGTTAACCTGTTTATATCAAACATTCTCACAATACTCGTGATATCAACATTAGGGTCAGAGTACTCCTTTGTTTCAACAATAATAAGCGTAACCCTACTCTTAGTCTGCGGTGAAATTACACCCAAGCTAATCGGTGCAAAACAGGGTGAAAGCTGGGCTGTAAGGAGTGCTGTCCCTCTCAAGATAATTTCGTACATTTTGTACATTATCGCCTACCCACTTTACGCTGTCACTAAGAGCATCACCAAAAACTCAAAAAAGAAAATATTAACTCAGGAGGAGCTTGAAGCCGCAGTTGAAAAGAGCGAGAGCGAAGGCGTGATTGACGAGGACAAAATGGAGCTTCTACAGAACGCAATCCGCTTTGATGAAAACTGCGCATACGAGGTCTGCACGCCCCGAATCGACGTAAAAGGCATAGATATTGAAGATGAGAGCGACGAATGGGTGAACACAGCAGTCTCCACAGAATTCTCACGCCTTCCCGTGTTTGAAGGCAGCCTTGATACTCCCCTTGGCGTTCTATACGTCAACGACTTTTTGGGGTGGATTATAGAGCACCGAAACGCTACACACGACAAGATCAAAGCAACGCTTCTTAGTATGCTTTCAGAACCGCTATTTGTACACCACACAATGAAGGTTGATGACGTGTACAAGTTCCTAAACAAGAAGAAGTCACACCTTGCGTTTGTGAGCGACGAATGGGGCGGGACTCAGGGGATTATCACAATGGATGACGCCCTTGAAGAGCTCGTTGGTGAGATCTACGATGAGGATGATGAGATCAACGAAGACTTTGAGATGAACGAGGATGGCTCATTTGAGGTTGGAGGAAACACAACGCTCAAAGACCTGTTTGCAGAGCTCGACCTCGACATTGATGAGGATGAATTTGAAAGCGTCACCGTTGGAGGGCTTGCCATTGAGATACTAAACAAGTTCCCGCACAAAGGGGATGAGTTCGACTGCAAAAATATTCATTTTGTGATTAAAGAAGTGGACAAACGCCGTGTGACTCACTTACATGGTGTCCTTGTAGACACTAAGCCCTTTAGCGAGTAATTCAACAGCTCTGATTAGATCCTTCTCGTTGAGTACTGCAGCAAGACGAATTTCATTCTTTCCTTTGCCCTTTGACGCATAGAAGTTCTCGGCAGGCGAAAACATCATCGTTTCCTTGTTGTCTTCGAAATCCGTAAGCATAAACTTTTGGAAGTCCTCAACGTCCTTGATTGGTAGGGTTGCCATGATGTAGAATGCGCCCTTTGGTGGGGACACGTGAACGCCCTTGATCTTGTTAAGCTCCCTCACCACAACTTCTACTCTCTTTTTGTACTCGTTTCTGATGCCTCTGAAGTAGTCTGCGGATGTTGAGTTGTAGAGCGCTGCTGCTCCAATCTGGTTGATTGTTGATACAGAAAGACGTGCCTGAGCGAACTTTGTGGCGCTCTCTATGATCTTCTCGTTCTTTGAGATAAGTGCGCCAATTCTTGCACCACAGCATGAGAATCGCTTTGACACAGAGTCGATTACTATCACGTTCTCACGTGCATTCTTGTACTTAAGAATTGATGTGATTTTATCGTCTGTAAAACAGATTTCACGGTATACCTCGTCGCAGATTATATAGAGGTTATTCTTGAGCGCAAAGTTAATTACAGTGCACATGTCGTTGTCGTTAAGGATTGTGCCTGTTGGGTTGTTTGGGTTGGTGATGAGAATAGCCTTTGTGTTCTTCCTCATCGCGCTTTCAAGCTGTTTTTCGGTTGCGTACGTGTAGTTGTCTTTTGGGAAGGTTCGAAGCGGCGTCACCTCGCCTCCTACCGATTTAATTATGGTGTGGTAGTTTGGATAGAACGGCTCTGGAATAATCACTCTGTCGCCACTGTTGAGGATTGCGTATGCCGCCATAAGGATAGCTTCACTTCCGCCTGTTGTAACTACAATGTCACTTGCTTTAACATCAAGGTTCATGCGGTTGTAGTACCCCTCCATTGCTTTTAATAGCTCTGGGCGTCCAAGCGATGGGGCGTATGCGTCTGTTTTGAATTCGATTCCCTTAACCGCGTTGAAATACGAATTGTCAGTTGGGATATCAGGCTGTCCGATATTCATGGCGTAAATTTTTACTCCTTTTTTCGTCGCAGCTTCTGCATACGGATAAAACTTTCTAATTGGCGATAAGTGTGATTCCTCTGCTTTTTTTGATATCTCTAACATAGCGTATATTTTATATTGTTAATAAAAAAATTTTCAACAAAATTTTATCTAAATTTTAAAGAGCTCATGCATATTGTATGGTATAATAAAAGATAAGTATCTTAACTTAGGAGATTTAAAATGGAGAAGTTTTTCAAACTTAAGAAGCATGGAACTAACGTCCAAACCGAGACAATGGCAGGACTTACAACGTTCCTCACGATGATTTACATCCTTGTTGTGAATCCTAGCATTCTTAGCGCAAGCGGTATGGATTGGGGTTCAGTGTTCACAGCAACATGTCTTTCTGCAGCTATTGCAACGCTCGTAATGGGACTCTGGGGCAATCTTCCATTTGCACTTGCACCTGGAATGGGACTCAACGCATTTCTCACATACACAGTAGTGCTTGGAATGGGTCACACATGGCAATTCGCTCTTGCTGCAATATTTGTTGAAGGTATTATCTTCCTTCTACTCACAGGCTTTAACATTCGTGAAGCTATTGTCGCATCGATTCCTGATAACCTCAAAAAGGCAATTTCTGTTGGTATCGGATTGTTTATCGCATTCATCGGTATGCAGAACGCAGGTATTATCGCTCCAAATCCTAGCACGGCTGTAGAACTACATCTTATCCATGGTGCATCAGGTTCATTTGCTCCAGCTGTGGCTTTCATAGGTTTGATTATCACATCAATTCTCGTTGTGCTTAAGGTTCCTGCAAGTCTTCTAATCGGCATAATTCTTACAACACTAATTGGCATTCCATTTGGCGTTACAGTTTGGAATCCAGCTAGCTTAAAGTTCGTTCCACCATCAATGGCTCCTACCTTCCTTGGATGTTTTGAAGGATTTGCTGAAATCGGCGGAAGTAAAGGCGTGTTTGACTTTATCATCGTTATGTTCACTTTCCTATTTGTTGACATGTTTGATACAGTTGGTACGCTCGTAGGATGTGCTCTAAACGGCAATATGACAATCAAAGATAAGCACGGTAACACAACAGTTCCTAACTGTAAGCAGGCTCTCTTTGCAGATGCTATCGGTACTACAGTTGGCGCATTGTTCGGAACATCAACAGTTACAACATTCGTTGAGAGTTCATCGGGCGTAGTTGCAGGCGGACGCACAGGACTTACAGCCGTTACAACAGCAGTTCTATTCATCCTCTCACTATTCCTTGCACCACTATTCTCATCAGTTCCATCTGCAGCAACAGCTCCAATCCTTATCATCGTTGGACTTTATATGTGTTCACAGATCAACACGATCGACTTTACACATGACTACACAGAAGCTATTCCTGCATTCCTCACGGTTGCATTTATGCCACTTGCATATTCAATCGCAGACGGCATCATGTTTGGTGTGCTTTCATATGTAATCCTCAAGGCTGTTAAGAGGGACTGGAAGGCTATTTCACCAGCAACTTGGGCGTTGTTTGCTCTGTTTGTTGCAAAGATTATTGTCAACCAGATAGCATAAGACGTAAATAATAAAAAAAAGGGGGGCAGCATTGCCCCCTTTTTTTATTTGCTCTCGTTTGATCTCGGGTGATTAGCTTTGTCAGGCTGGCGGTAAGCCCACTTGGCCTACCACAAAGGTATGTCCTGCGTTAGGGCTACCTTGCCTTTCGCGCTCCTCATCCCGATTATCAAACTCGCAACAAGTGCCATCTAATACGTTATGTCCTGCGCTAGCCTTGCCTTGTTTCCTAGTAGCTCATCTCAATATGGATTTGCTGATGAAATCAGTGTCCACGAAATTTTCTCTTGAACAAGTACATCAAAGATGTTTTGTTTAATGGTACTAAGAGGCTATTACATCCCAGAGTCGCTAATAGAATAATTTCTTATATGGACACAGTGATTTCAAGCAAATTTAAAAAATTGTTTTTAACTACTCCTCATCCCGAATATCAAACTCGCAACAAGTGCCATCCAGGAACAATCTCAAACTCGCTTATGTTAGGTTGATCTTAGGTATCTAACTTTGTCAGACTGCACCCGCCTAACTTCGGGGAAATCAACCCTCCGTTGTCTCATCAAGTACCTTAGCGTCTATCTTTGCAGTAGTTGGTTCTGAGAGGATCAACGTGTTAACACATGGTGCTTTGATTACACCGCTTGTTGGATTCTTAACACTGTCGATAGTTGATGTGATCTCAGCATCGATGTTCTTACTGTACTCAAACGAAAGCGTTGTATTAAGGGTGCGGCAGTTGATCATCTTAAGTCCATCCACGTAGCAAAGTCCCTGTAGGCTCTCTATAGTACAGTTGATGAACGTAATGTTCTTTGCGTTCCATGCAAGGTACTCACCCACAATGTATGAATTCTCAACCACCACGTTTTCTGTATTCCAAAATGCGTCTTTTGAGAGGAGGCGCGCATTTTTTATCGTCATGTTCTTAACGTTGTCAAAGGAATAGTCGCCGATCACCTCAATGTTGTTGATAGTCATATTTGACGAGTTCATTGCAAAGTAATTGCCGTTAACCTTTACGTTCTCAAGAGTTACGTTGTTGCAGTTCCACATGGTCTCTGACGCATCGTAGAACGTTACGTTCTCAAGGCGCACCTTATCGCATCGTCTGAATGCCTTTGGAGCCTTAATCACAAAGTTTTTAGCCGTTAAATTCTCGGTATACCAAATTCCTGCACGTGCAGTATCGAGCATGTAGCAGTTCTCAATCTCAACGTTTTTTGTATACCAGAGTGGGTACTTCCACTTGAATGACGTTTCATATAATTTAACGTTTCTGCTTTCCTTAAGCGGTGACTCACCATTTTGAAAAGTACAGTATGCGATATCTACATCTTTTGCTTTAAAGAGTGCTCTCTCGCCCTCGTATATTCCATATCTATATTTGTCCATAAGTCTAAGACTAATATAATAGTTTTTCAGTAAAACGTAAAGCTATTTAGACTTATTGTTGTCTTTCCTGTTGTAAAGGAAACGTTTGATTTTCTGAGTTGGGGTGCGCTTGAATGGCTCCTCCTGAAGTTCAACATCGTCTATCTGGCTTGATCTCTGAAGGTCCTTATTTACTGATTCACGAAGCGACTTTAGGTACTTTACAGCCTCTTTTTTAACATCTTCGATGCTCATTTTGGCATCTTTCACGTCCATAGCTATGTTTTCCTTAAAACTTTCGAGGTTAAGCCTAATCATAGCAACGAGTCCGCCGTTATCAGGAACAACAAGCGTCTCTTCTACAAAATCTAGGTTGTTGAACTTCGCCTCGATTGATTCAGGATAGATATTCTCGCCCGATGCGCCAAGGATCATCGTTTTGCTTCGTCCTTTGATGGCAAGCTTCTTTTTCTTGTTGAAATATCCAAGATCGCCTGTTTTAAAGTAACCATCATCCGTGAATACCTCTTTGGTGAGCTCCTCATTCTTGTAGTACCCTACCATCACGTTTGGACCCTTAACCTCGATTTCACCAACGCCATCTTGATTCACATCGCTGAGGCGTACACTCTCGTGAGGCACTACCCTGCCGATAAAGCCTACCTTATGATTCTTAGGGCCACATCCTGCAACAAGTGGGGATGTCTCTGTAAGTCCATATCCGATTGCGTATGGGAACTTTGCATCGTAAAGGAATTTCTCAACATCGCTATCAAGAGGTGCACCTCCGATTCCGTAGAACTTCACTTTTCCACCCATCGTGGTCTTAAGTTTACGCCCTACAGCCCTCATAATCATGCTGCGAGTGGGTTTAAAACGCAGCCAAAACTTGATTTTCGAGTTGTTCTTGAGCTTTGGCATAATGGAGCTTTTGTATATTTTTTCCATCAAGAGTGGCACTGTATTGATAACCTCTGGGCGCACTATCTTAAACGCCTGCATTAATATGCTTGCAGCAGGTGGTTTTACAAGGTAGTTGATCTCGCATCCGCATAGCATAGTAAGAATCTGGTCGATTGTGAATGAGTAAACGTGACTCATCGGCAAAATCGAGAGCACTCTATACCCCTTCTTGAGCTTAACGTAGTTATCCGTGGACTCATCTGCGTTCCATACTATATTTTTATGGGTGAGCATCACCCCCTTTGGAGTGCCTGTAGTTCCGCTTGTGTAGATTATGCTTGCGATGTCATCCTCACCTGGCGCCCTTTCTTTTAAGTCTTTGTGGAGGAATGTTTCACTCTTTCTTTTCTTATCCTTCTTAGACTTCTTTATAGTACCTGCTGTGACTTCCTTTTGATACTTATGAGATGCATCTACCCCTGCAAGCTCCGTGAACTCCTTTGGGTTTGTAAGCTTTTGAAATTCATCGTTTGGAATATGGAAAAGATCATCGGCTCTGAATACCACATGATCGTCCTTCCCAAACTCCATTGTCCTTTCCACGTATTTTGAGCTTACAACAATCGCCTTAGACTCGGAGTGAATTAAGATGTCATTTATTTCTTTTTCTGAAAAATCAGGAAGGATTGGCACAGCTATGCATCCCACCGTGGTGATTCCAAAATATGCGATTAGCCATTGTGGGCGGTTCTCAGAAAGGATGGCAATCTTGTCTCCTTTCTCAAACCCTTTGTTGATAAGATACATGGCAAATGAATCCACCATAGACTTCATGTTAGCAAATGTTATTTCCGTGGTGTCATCATCGTATATCTTAAGTGCAATGTAGTTCTTATATTTTCTTGCAGTGTCCTCAACTACACTGCGCATTGTATATTCATTTACTCGTTTCTTTTTGAGAAGAAGCTCTTTATTTTCTTTTGTTTTCATCAAGAATAACTCTATTCAAAAGAGGCTATAAAATCAACGTGGAAGGATTACAGGGTCTGGGCCTTCCTTGGCCTCTCCTATCTGAGGTTTGTATGAAAGGAACTCCTCTTCGCTTGAAAAGTGAATTAGGTAATTGCCGTTATTTTCACCCACGTTTACTTGAGGAGGTGAAGACGGTTTGCCCTCTTCTGTTGCACACGATGAGCACACAAGAAGAAGACAAACCAAAGTGTTAATTAGTTTTCTCTTCATTCTTTTGGCACTATTACAACCTGATATTCAACTGACCCTGGGTCAAACGTGCTAGGAAGTGAATTTTCACCACCTCTTACAGAGTCACTGATTTTTGCAAACTGTACGCTGTATGGATACAATGCAAGACCGTCATAAGTTTTAAAACCATACGAATCCTTTGTTCCGTACACTCTATACTGCCAGAGGTTTACACTGCCAACAGAGAGACCTCCAATATCGTACCATCCTTTCTTGTTATATCCATATGGAGCGCTGATGCCACCACCATTCCCGTTAACCCTTGAAAGAAGCATTGCAGCACCATAGTCCTTGAGGAACTGCTCCATTGAATAATTGCTGTCGCCTTTGAGCTCCCTAATGACATCAAGAACTGTGTTTATAGTATCAATGCCCTTGTTGTAGTATGTCGATGAGGTATATTTCTTAAAGAATTCCCTTCCGTAGTTTACAACAAGATAGTGCGCAAGAGCTGCATCCTTACCGTAATCATACAAACTGTTACACCATGTATTGATACTATTCATGGCACCATTATATCCTGCATTGGAGTTGAACACAGATAGCGCATAAGGCCCTCTCCCGTTAATAGTAGCTGTCGTATAAGCGGGATCAAGATAACCTTTGTCGTTTCCGTTATAACCAACATAGAATGGGCCTGGAACGCTTTGCGATGTTAAGTCGCTGAGAAATTTAGCTGTTAATATTTCTGATGCTGTTGAAAATGTCTCTGTTATAAACGAGTTGTTGATAGCTCTATTAGTATAGCATGCATCAAGGTTGGCATTGTAATATTGGTCGTGAACTAAATGCTGGAACTCATGAGCAATAGTTGTTAGCGATGATGCAAAGTAATCACCACCTGCAGTATAAGCGTGCATATAGAACATTGGGCGCTCATTAGAACGGATTATGTTTCCATATTGATCTTTTACCTTTCCGTCAATAATGTAATCTGCAGAACTGTAATAACCTGCTGTATACGTTTTGCCTGGTGCTGGTTCACCAGCGCCATCGATATCTATATACAAAATGTTGATAGTATCAACATCACTTGTTGTTAAATATTGTAAGCTTGGATCACCACCTCGTCCGTTATAAAGGCCGATGTCCGAGCCAAAGGTGCCTGTAACTACATCATAGATATCATTGTTGAAGCCTTCCTTGAGGAATGCATCAGCAATTTTTTGATATTCTTCATTAGAAGGAACAGATGATGACGTTTTAAGTGTTGTATCTGCCCAAACTAGTATTGAACGTGTGGTGCCATCCGCAACTGTTACATTCTCATTCATTCCCTTAAGGCTTGCAGTTATTTGACTATTCTCCACCCAGAAAGTTTCTTCCTCATTAAGACGATGTGATGCACGGGCAACTGATGTTGACATGGCACGGGTTACTGACTTCTCTTTAACACCCGTTGTGCTAAGAAGTGCATCTTCATCGATAATCACAGGCTGGTATGGGCGATGAATCTTATATGGTCCATTGCTCGTTGGTTCAACATCTTTTGCACTAAGGAGCATCTTATCGCCTTCACTCATCATCTGAAGATTAGCAAGCGAAGGTTTTGTCATCTCTTTCTCCGTTGGGTTTACAAGAACAGCCCATGCCTCTGCACCTTCAAGGCTTGGATCCACGTTGTATGATGTTGATCCTTCATCAATTTGAGGAAGATACTTGTTAGCAACATACTCTGTGACATTGATTGTAATCGTACCTACATCAAGTGCAATTGCTTGACTACTCATAAAGTCAGCCTTTGGAATATTCATGGTTAGTGTAATTGTTCCTAATTCTACAATCAATCCTTTTATGGTAAATGTGACTGACTTTGCAGGTGCCGTTGTCGGAGTCATGTTTATCTCGATTCCTTCTTGTAAGCTTGGATTAAACCAACCCTTAACAACTTCAGAGTTTATAGCTGATTTAAAATAGCCTGCACTAAGTGCTACAGTAATTGATTGAGGTGAAAAAGATATACCTTTTTTTGCATTAATTGTTTTTGATATTTTGTCTTCTATTGCAGGTACTGGTGTATAATCTGTAAGATTAGTTTTAAACCCTTCTATTGAGTATGTGTCTTTTACTTTATACCCCTTATCTGCTATGATATATCCACCTGGTAAAGTTATTCTTTGTATAGCACCTTTGTTATCAGTTGGTGTACCATATTCTTCAAGTTCAATACCAATAGCTCTACCATTCTCATAAATAGCATCAACGTAGTAGCATTTAAGACCACCAAGATTTGCCTCTACATACTCTTTATATTGATTAGGATCTGCCTTCGTAGGCTCTGCAAATCGTTCTCCTTTTCCGATTTCCCAATCTAAGCCGTCTTCGACTTTCTTTACGAGTGCTCCGTCAGAATTAATATTAAATATGCCATTTTCAAGAATTATTTTAAATCTGAAGGCATCTTTTTGAGAAATTATCTCTTTTTCATTTGTGATCACCGTCCTATTTGAGTCACTTGCTACTGTTTTTGCAGCAACTTCCTTCTGTTGAGGAGCAGGTGCACTTGGATTACAAGAAAATAGAGTAAGCAGTAGAGCGATGCTCACAAAACACTTAAAAAATCTCTTCATTGGCTATCCTTTGATATAGATAATACTATAAATATTGTACACTTTGTAAGCTATTTTATATCAATAATTAAGGCACCACTAAATGTGCAAAACAATTCTGCAAACTCCGATGTAAACCACAAGCGATAGTGTATCCATAATGGTGGTGATAAGAGGAGATGCCATAAGTGCAGGGTCAACCTTCACTATGCGCGCAAGGAACGGAAATATACATCCAAGCAGTTTTGCGATGATCACAGTGAAAATCAGGGCTATAGACACAGCAAGCGCCACTTCTGCATTGCCATACTGAAGTATCATGCGCACAAAGTTAAACGCAGCAAGCACCACCCCGGCAACCATCCCAATGCGTGCCTCCTTCCAGAATACGCGTAAAAAGTCCTTGCCGCTTATCTCATGCGTGGCAATTGAACGGATGATTGTGGCACTCGATTGACTTCCTGCGTTACCCGCTGCATCCGTAAGCATTGGAATAAACGCGATTAGAAGCGGAATTGCGCTGAATACCTCATTATTTTTGGTGAGTACAAAGCTTGAGAATATTGATGAGAACATCAGTAATACAAGCCAGATTATACGGTTCTTGGCAAGGTGGAACACCCCAGCCTCAAGGTATGGCTTATCGGATGGAGTCACTGCTGCCATCTTCTCCATATCCTCTGTTACCTCTTCCTCGATAACATCAAAGATATCATCAACAGTAACGATACCCACAAGTCTGTTCTCTGCATCTACAACTGGAATTGCAAGAAGGTCGTACTTTGAGAATAGCTCTGTTACTGCCTCCTGATCCTCGGATGTGGTTGTGGAGATCGGGTTGTCCGTCATGATGTCGCCAATGAGCATATCATCCTTTGCAAGTATTAGGTCACGGAGGGACACCACGCCTTCAAGATGGCGCGACTCATCCATAACGTAACAGATGTAGATCTGCTCGCTCTCTGATGCTGCCCTCTTTATCATCTCCATTGCGGCAAGCACAGTCATGCTCTTCTTAAGGGCGATGAACTCAGCCGTCATGATTGAGCCTACTGTGTTTTCCTTGTACTGTAGGAACTTATTAATGGTAGCTCTGGTCTCAGGTGACACGTATGTGAGTAACTTTGCAACAACGTTTGCAGGGAGCTCCTCAAGTGCATCAACAGCATCGTCAACCATCAGCTCTTCAAGAAGATCGCCAACTTCCTTGTCCGTTGCACCTCTGAGGATCACACCCTGCTCTTTGGGTTCAAGATTTGCAAAAAGGTCTGCTGCGAAGTCTTTTGGGAGAGATCTAAACACAAGCGTCGTCACCTCAGGTGAAATTTCCTTGATGATGTCAGCCGCATCCATTTCGTTAAGTTCTTTAAGAAGGTTAGCAATTGCCTTCCATTTATGACCCTGTTCCAAAATGTGAACTTGATTTATCAGTTCTTCTCTCTCTTCTTCGCTCATTTAAGTTACCCTTTGACTTCCCTTAAAATATCTGCGTTAAACTCAGCTGTGGTCACAGGAACCTCAATTCCCCAGTTTGTGAGCACTTCAGGATGTATCTCACCAAACACGCCTACAGCCTTACCTTTTACCTCTACAGTTGCGCATCTTCCTTTAATAAAACGTGGATCTTCAAGAGGCTTAAGAGTATGCTCGATGCCTAAGAAGTATAAAACCGTGCTTACTGCGCTTGATACGCTGTTGTAGTTTTCACCTTCCCCAGCACTCATGAACGCAAAGGTGTTATCCGTGCGTGTGCCACCAGATGCACTGCTATCTAGGACTGCTGTTTTTCCAAGTTCAAACGCCTTATGAGGATATGGTGCGTGGCTTGATAGCCCCTCTGTTTTTAATAGTGATGGAATGATTGATGGGCGTACGAGTGCAAACTTTTCGCTCATCGGGTTGAGAATGTGAATCATCCCTTCATCGCTAAGTCTCATGTTTGTGGCGTACTCCTTTACGGATGAAAGGTAGTTGTACATCATCTCCTGGTACCCTAAGCCGACCATTATGCCCCTAAGCTTTCTTGAGAACCTCTCTGATGGCTGTAGACGGCCGATAGTAAAATCAGAAAGTGATGATTTTCCGATGGAATCGAGCCCGCGTGCGATAGCTATATCTTCAATCACATCAACTGACGAGATGAGGTCGTTTCTGTAGCTTGGTGGATAGGCTGTGATCTTGCCCTTCTCTGATACTGTGGCGGTGATTCCCATCTCTGAGAGGAGTTTTACCACCTCTTTTGCCTTGAGAGTAACGCCAAGGAGCTTCTCTGCTTCCTCAATCGTAGTCTCTGTCTTTTCCTGGAAGTAATATGGCACTGTGATTGTCTGACCGAACTCCGTTTTGTATGGAAACTTCACCTTTACAGGTAGGATCTCAAAGCCTAAATCAGCCATGTCTGCTGCAACTATATTTGCAGCAAGAAGCAACATCTTGAGGTTAGGACCCGACATCTCGACAAACAGGTTCTTATCACCCACTTCTACGGCTCCAACCGTGTTCGAATTGATGATAGGAGGCATTGAAAGAGCCTCACCCTTATCGTCAAAGAGGAATGGGAAACGTAGCTCGTTTTCGATGATTGCGCCATATTCCTTGCCCTTCTGAACCTCTTTTAGTATCTCACGAAGCGTCATATTTCTATCCTCGTGAAGAGGTACGAACATGGTTTTATCCGGGTCTGCAGAACCGTAGTGAACAGGATACGTGATTGAGTCACTCTTGTAGATACCCATTGCGATTAGCTTACGCTTACGGCCGTAGTTCATGCAGATTTTTTCCTGCGTTTGAATAAGCGCCTTGAGTACATCCTCGCTGATTGGCTTTCCTGAGGCCGCAAATGCTATCGAGTACTGTCTGTATCGTGGATAATTTTCGTCAACTATGAATTGACGTTTTCCGCTGTCCTTTGTGTCGCCTTTGGATGAAAGATATGTGTATTTCTTAACCTTTTTGCCTGTTGCGAGGCGTAGAGATCGTGCAACTCCGCTTGCGCTCCAGAGGTCTGGGCGTGCCGTATCGTTAAGCTCAATCTTTAACACTCCCTCGTCTTTATTGTAGTCGTCAAGCTCAGCCTTTGCCTTTGGAAAGATCTCCTCAAGTTCATCAGACGTGTATTCACGTCCTAAACATTTAAAAAAGAATTTATCGTTTACTTCTATCTTAGGCATTTGTGTTTCTCCTCATTCTTACTTTCTCAAGGTCGTTGTCGAATAGATCGCGTAGGTCATTAAGTCCAAGGTGCATCAGTGCCATTCGGTCGATTCCTATTCCCCATGCAAGCACAGGTACATCTATTCCAAGTGGGCGTGTTACCTCTGGGCGGAATATACCCGATCCTCCAAGCTCGAACCATCCAAGCACTGGGTGTTTGATATGCACCTCAACAGATGGCTCTGTGAACGGGAAGTATCCTGGAACGTATTTTACATCAGTTGCTCCTGCAATCTCTGTTGCAAACATCTCAAGCATTCCAAGAAGCGTTTTGAGATTAGCATCCTTTGAAATCACAATACCCTCGGTCTGATAGAAGTCTGCACCGTGTGTTGCGTCCACCTGATCATATCTGAAACATCTTACAACGCCAAAGTACTTTCCTGGAATCTTAGCCTTAGTAAGCGTATGTGCAGAGAGCACCGTTCCCTGGCTTCTTAAGAGTTGACGGCGTGAAAAGTTAGGGTCGAACTTGTACTCCCAGCCTCTTGAGTTATAACCGCCACCGTTTTCGTGTACTGCCTTTACGTTGTTAAGCCACTTCTCATCGATATCATCTGTATACTCTGGCTCTTTGACGTAGTAAACGTCGTGAATGTCTCTTGCTGAGTGGAACTGTGGCATGAATAGCGCATCCCCATTCCAGAATTCGTTCTCTACAAGTGGACCGTCGAACTCTTCAAATCCCATTGCAACAAGCTTATCCTTTACTGTGGTGATAAACTCACTGTATGGATTGATTCTGCCCGGAAATAGTCGTGTAAGTGGTGCGTTGAGGGCGTACTCTCTAAATGGCGTGTCTCTCCATTTTCCTGATGTGATAATCTCTTTTGTATTCTCACCAAGCTCCTCACCTGTAATGTGCATCTTCTCAATCTGCTCCTTTGCAGAGAGACCCTCTTTTGTGAGTGAGTATGTGACTAGGTTCTTCTCAACTTCTCTGAATATTGAGTCAGATCCACGTTTTCTTGATATTTTTGATATGGCTTTCTTTTCATTCTCGTTCAATGCGGATTCATCAAGCGGCGTATGCTCAGCTCTATCCAAAAGTTCACGCTGAGTCTTAACCTCCTGGTTTTCGGTGTATGGCTCTTTGATGCATGCTTTTTTCTCGCTGTCCATGGTAAGAGTACCCGATGAACGCAGTAAGCCAAAGCTTGATCCAACATCGCTACTTTCGACCTCGAGTGCCTTTGTAATCTCAGGCAGAGTCATTGCACCCTTCTCTTTTAGTAGAGTTACGATGCGCTCTGCAACAAGTCCGTTCTTGAGTGCAAATTGACCGTTTGGAGTAAGCTCGTAGGATATCACGGTGGATTTTTCCTTCTCTTCGATCAATCCCTTTGCAAATAGCCACGAGAGAGCCTGATTTGCGTGTCCTACGCTAAACGAGAGGTTCTTCTCGAGAAAATCCATGTTAAGCTCTGTTTTTTCGTCTGAAACTCTTAAAACTTTAATTTCTAATGGATGTAAACTTTTAATATCGATAGGCATTGAAATTCCTCATGCGTTAAAATTTTATCTTGATATTATATTGCAAATGTAAGAAAAATAAAACAGTCGACATCTCCAATTATGAACCTCGTGCGGGTAAACCAAAAAGATGCTATAAATGTTGAGTGCAATGTATATAAAAAAGAAATTTCAGATGCATTGTATTTTTTTATACACTTAATGCTGCCATTGTGAATATTGAAGAAAACATAAATATTACAGCTATTACTATTCCGCCCAAAATTACAGAAATAAGGGACAAAACAAAACCTGCTGTACTTGATGAATTGTTACAGCCAAGTTTTTTTGCTTTATTTGCCTGAACAAGCCCAATTATTCCAAGCACAAACGGAATAAGCCCCGTAAAGCCGAGCACAGCACCTATTATTCCAAGTACCAAACTTGCGGTTGCGTTGGATTCACCAGGCTGCTTAACTGTTTCCTGCTTTTGTACATCAATGTTTTTTTGCTGTTGTTCATTCTCGTTATTATTTTCCATATACTCTCCTATGTGTTTTTATTACATGATAATATATAATAATTATATAGCATGTTTTAAATAACTACACATCCATTAATTCTTTTAATAAGTTTTTTCTATTTTTTTTCGTTTGTAATTAATATGGTCTTTAAACATTTTTTTATAATATTGTAAACAAAACAAAAATATCCTTATAATAATTATTACAAATGCAACACTTTCTTAAGAAATTATCCGTAACAGCTATTTTATCAACTACTCTACTCACAAACGCCTTTGGATTTGGCACGGCAAGAAGGGCTTTTACTGCCACGTCCCTTGTGGACAAAAGCGAGGATCCAATCGCAATCACAATGGATAATCTTGAGAACATGTACCGCTTTGCAGAGCGTAACTACCTTTACGACATTGACACAGACAAGGTATACGAGGCAATGGCTGGGGCAATGCTTGATGCATTCGGCGATGAATGGACTATGTTTATTCCATCAGAAGAGAGCACATCGTATCGCAACCACAGAATCGGTAACTACAGCGGAATTGGCATCTACATGACAAAGCTATCCCCAAATATGCAGGTTGAGGGTGATCCATCCACAATGTACATCACTATCACAAGCTGTTTCTCAGGAGGGCCTGCAGAACGCGCAGGACTGAGAAGCAAGGACATGATCACTCACATAAACGGCGAGAGCGTGATAAATAAAAATGCATTAGAATGCGCAGAACTACTAAAAGGTGAAACCGGATCCATACTCTCACTTACGATCCTTAGAGGTTCAAAAACATTCGACATCGACATCGAGCGTGAAATAGTAAATGTACCTACAGCTCAAAGCACCGTGCTTGATGACCACATTGGATACATTAAAATCAGCGAGTTCTCATCAATCACAGCCACACAGGTTAAGGAAAAGCTCGCTCCTCTTTCACGCATGAGGGATCTAAAAGCGCTGATCATCGACCTTAGAAACAACGGAGGCGGAGACGTTAAAGCAAGCGTCGATATTGCAGACTATCTCATCCCTGGGCACAAAGTAATCGTATCTGCAGTCGGCAAGAACTCTAGCCGTAACGAGACACAGATGACCAACGAAAAGAGCGAAAAGTTCAACACAGACTGCCCTATCATAGTGCTGATCAACTCAGGAACCGCATCGGCATCCGAAATACTCTCTGGAGCCCTCCAGGACAACAAAAGAGCCATAATTATGGGCGAAAAGAGCTTTGGAAAGGGTGTAATGCAGGTATCCGCTCCATTTGGCAACGGCTATGTAAATGTGACGTCTCAGGAATACAAGACGCCAAACGGCAACAAAGTGAACAAGGTTGGAATCACTCCTGATGTTGTTGTTAAGAATCGAACTGTTGAGAACGAAAATGTTGATGAACTCAACCGCATAGCAAACAATAAAGTTGCAGAAAAGTACGTAGACCTACACAAGGAATTTACGGATAAAAACATCGAAAACTTTGTAAAAGCAAATAAATTTGAATATGCAATAAGCGATTATCTACTCTCAATCATCGTGCTAAACG
This sequence comes from uncultured Spirochaetaceae bacterium, assembly GCA_945910645.1. Classification (GTDB taxonomy): domain Bacteria; phylum Spirochaetota; class Spirochaetia; order Sphaerochaetales; family Sphaerochaetaceae; genus UBA9848. The sequence continues at coordinate 46,067 of CAMDZB010000001.1, forward strand.
AGTACCTCTCCAGGATGGACAGTACAGACAGGCCTGTGGCATTTCCGAAGTACGACAATGTGTTATCAGAAGCAATTGCTTATATACAAAAGAATTATTAAGAGTTATATACAGCTGTGGATAACTTTTAATATTTTTGCAATAGAAACAACAAAAACTAACATAAAAGTTATATAACTTTTTACATAAAACATATCGGTTTTATTAACGGTTTGAAAATCGCCGTAAATCTTTGAAATTCAACAACTTAGAGAGGTTAAAAACGAGTGAATTTTGTCGCGTTTTTAACAGTTTTAAAAATCAGTATTTTGGAATTAAAAAAGGTTATCCACAAACCTGTGGATAACCTGTGGATAAATCTGTGTATAAAGTGTTTATAAGATGTTTATTTACGCTTTTCCTCAAGAATTATCGCCTTAGCTCCAGCCTGACCGCATCCTAACCTTGATGCTCCTGCCGATAGCATTGCATTGGCGTCTTTAAGCGTTTTAATACCACCCGATGCCTTAACTTCTACACCCTTACGGACAGTCTCTCTCATAAGTGCAACGTCTTCTACTTTCGCCCCACCTGTACTAAAGCCAGTGGAGGTCTTTACAAAGTCTGCACCTGCTGATTCCGCAAGCTGACAAGCAGTTACTTTTTCTGCATCTGTGAGTAGGCATGTTTCGATAATCACTTTGAGGATCTTGTCCCCTATTGCCTTCTTAACGGCGGCAATATCACGGCGTACAACTGCATTTTGCTTGTCTTTAACTGCTGCGATGTTGATTACCATGTCGATTTCATCAGCGCCTTTACTCACAGCCCACTTTGCTTCTTTTGCCTTAATACTGTAGTGCATAGCCCCAAGTGGAAATCCCACAACTGAACAGACTTTGACCTTTGAGTCCTTTAATAAGTCGTAGCATTTTGGAACATTTACACTGTTAACGCAAACAGAAGCACAGCCGAATTCTTCTGCTTCTTTACACAAAGTCTCTATTTCTTTTGAAGTGGCATCTGCCTTCAAAAGCGTATAGTCTATATATTTTGCTATCCCCAAAATTGCCTCCTTTGGTCGATTGCTAATTATCTATTATTATAACACAAAACTAGCTCTGTATACAATAAAATCAAAAACTGTGGTATACTCACAATATGACAAAAGACATCGCTCTAAACGACATTGTAGAAACGCTTAAAGGCCTCGATAACAGTGAGGTTATGGCGTTTTTATCGGAGCTTTTAACACCATCTGAACTCAAAGACATCGCTGTACGCTGGGCCATCCTTAACGACCTTGCAACGGCCACGGCGCAGAGAAAAATATGCGACACTTATCAGACTAGCCTCTGTAAGGTTAACAAGTGCTCTTCCATCCTTAAAAATAAAAACGGCGTCATTTCAAACATATTAAAGAATAGATACGACGAGACGTCAATTTAATCATTTGCTGTAGTTATTTAAATCATTTTAAATACTTCTGAGTTACTTACCCACGCAGAAACGCGAGAAGAGCGAATCTAGTATCTCCTCGGTTGGGTTTTCTTTACCAAGCAGTGTTCCGATCTCATAAATGGCTTCCCTTACGGCGTTTGTACTCGCTTCAATCGGCGTGTGTTCATCAAGCGTTTTGATGGCATTATACGCCTTCTCTACGGCGTTTTCTGTTGTTGTGCTCACCATGAGTAGTTCGCCGTCGAGGTTTGTATTCGTAAGGGTTTTTATTGCATCCTTTAGTGCATTAAGCAATTGATCAAAGCCTGACTTTGTAACGTCGCTGTAGAAGATTGCATTCTCGTTACTGAGCGCTTTTTTGCATCCATCTGCGATTTTTATATCAAGGTCATCCTTGGTGATTATAGTGATCACTGTAGCTGCAGTGTCATTTAGCGTTAATCCGTTTGAGCTACAGATTGTATTCACCTCGTCTTTTGGAATTAGGTGGAGTACTATGTTCGCCTTGTCTTTGATGTCGTGAGTTCTGTCAATCCCAATCTTTTCGATTCCGGATGCCTCGTCATTCAATCCTGCGGTATCGTAGAGGTTAATGAGCGTGCCGTCTATCTCAATGCTCTCTTTGATGAAGTCACGAGTGGTCCCTTTCTCTGAACTCACTATTGATCGGTTCGCCTTAAGAAGCGTATTGAAGAGCGTACTCTTTCCAGCGTTGGTATTGCCGACAAGTGCAACGTTTATGCCCCCCTTTAGCACTGTGCTTACCTTATGGTTGCTTTTAAGGTATCCAAGGATACTTAGGATGTCATCAACCTCATCCTGAGGGAAAGACACATCCTCATCGTATTCATCCTCGCTATAATCCACCTGAAGCTCAAGAAAGCCAGAGAGGTCAACAAGTTTTTCATATACCTCTTTAATCTTATAATCAAGGTTACCCTCCCTGCTTTTAAGGGCAATTGCGCGGCTTTTATCGCTTGTGGACTCTATTATATCAAGAACAGCTTCTGCCTCAGTGAGGCTGAGCGCACCGTTTCTGAACGCACGAAATGAGAATTCACCACCTTCTGCCTTACGAAATCCTGCCTTTTCGAGCACCCTTGACATCTTATTTATCACAGCAAGGCTTCCATGAGTGCTGATTTCAACAGCCTCCTCCCGTGTGTATCCGTGCCCCTCCTTGAACACAGAAAGCACAACTTCATCCACTTTTTCGCCGTTTTCACTATCTATGATATAGCCGTAAACTAGCCCCGTTTTTGTAACACTTTCGAGCTTCTTATTATTCGAAAACACCTTTTTTATATTCTCGATTGTGCCGTCTCCTGACGTTCTGAATACAGCAATTGCAGACTTGCCGTATGGGGTTGCAAGCGCATAGATTGGGGAAAAATCAAAGTAGGATGTTGATGTCATATTTCAATTATATCGTATTCTAGAAAAATTTTAAGTGTGCTATAATCATTAGCATGAGCAAAGAAGAAATAATGAAAGCAAGACCTCTGTTCAATCCGCAGGGGGATACTGAAATAAACAAGCGTTATATGCTTTTTGGCAACACAACAAATCTTAACGATTTTAACAACATGAAGTACAAGTGGGTTTCAGACTGGTACAGACAGGCTATGAACAACTTCTGGGTACCTGAAGAGATCAACCTTGCCCAGGACTTTAAGGACTATCCTCACCTTCCAAAGCCTGAGAGAAAGGCCTACGACAGGGTTCTATCGTTCCTTATCTTCCTTGACAGCCTACAGAGCTCAAACATTCCACGTGTAAGCGATTACATCACAGCAAATGAGGTGAATCTATGCCTACACATTCAGACATACCAGGAATGTATCCACTCGCAGTCTTACTCATACATGCTTGATACAATCTGCTCTCCAACAGAGCGTGACAACATACTATTCCTATATAAAGACGATGAACACCTGCTCAGACGAAACACATTCATCGGCAACATCTACAACGACTTTAGCACAGAAAAGACGCTTAAGAACTTTATGAGAGTTGTGATTGCCAACTACATTCTCGAGGGCATCTATTTCTACTCGGGCTTTATGTTCTTCTATAACCTTGCACGCAACGGTAAGATGCCAGGATCCGCAAGTGAAATCAGATACATCAACCGTGATGAAAACACCCACCTTTGGCTATTCAGAAACATCGTACTTGAGCTTAAAAAGGAACACAAGGAGCTATTCACAAAAGAGTATGTCGACATGTACAGAGAGATGATTATGGAAGGCACCAAGCAGGAAGCCGAATGGGGTGAATACGTGATTGGAAACGACATTGCAGGTCTTACAAGCAAGATGGTGAGCGACTACATCTACTACCTTGGCAACCTAAGATGGAAGGAACTTGGATTTACAGACGTGCTCTACGAAGGCCACGAGGAAGAGCCACAGGATATGGCTTGGGTAAACCAGTACTCAAATGCTAACATGGTTAAGACTGACTTCTTTGAGGCACGAAGCACAGCTTACGCAAAGGCTACAGCACTCGTTGATGACCTTTAATAAGGTTAGCTAAAGAAGATCCATGGGGTCGATGTCCACCTTGATTCTAACGTTGGATGGCTTTTTGACCCCTTCAAGTGCATTTTTAATCGCGTAATCTATCAGAGACACGCTTTGAGATGAAACTACAGTGTGATACCTAAAATCATCCTGTAGTTTTTTTATTGGGCACTCGCCCTGAGTTACAATACGGAGCTCCTTTGTACCCGTTTTGCCCTCCATTTTGAGAATTTTGTACGTCTCGTTGATACTACGGGCAATGTACGAGCTTAAGAGGCGTGCATTCTCCTCCTTCTTCGAGCGTACTACCACGCGGGCATAATGAGTAAACGGTGGAAGCTCCATCATCCTCCTGTATTCAAGAGAATCTTTGAGGAACTTTTCAATATCCCCGCTTCTCACAGCCACAACAGGAGGCGATGTCGGGTCATCCGTCTGAATCACAACCTTGCTTTTATCAAGAAAGCGTCCGGCACGCCCTGCAACCTGAAATAGTAACGAGCATAGCTTTTCATCCGATCTAAAGTCGCTTGATGTGTATCCCGTCATTGCGTTTACAACACCCACAAGATTGACATTCGGAAAATTAAGCCCTTTTGCTATCATCTGCGTGCCGATGAGTATGTCGCTCTTGCCGTTATAAAAGTCTGTGATGATCTTCTCGTACGTCTTTTTACCCTTGATTGTGATATCCCTGTCTATACGAGTAACATTTGCGAATGGAAACAGTGATTTTACCTCATCCTCCACAAGCTCGGTGCCGTACGACTGGTATAGTACGTTGTTTGCGCCACAGTTCTCGCATGTTACCCTCACCTTGTATCCTCGTCCGCATTCGTGGCAGAACATCATATTTGTATCCTTATGATACGTGAGTGGTACAGAGCAGTGTTCGCATACGGCAACGTGTCCGCATTCCGGGCAGACAAGGCGGTGTAAATAACCACGCTTGTTAAGGAACAGAATGGCTTGTTTTCCTTCATCGAGCGTCTTTTGTAGTTCAAATCTGAGCTTGTCAGAGATAATTGTGTTACCCTTGTTTATACAGACCTCAATCTCGCTTACTGAACTTGTCTCCACAGCCCTATGAGGGAGTCTAATCAGTTCCACCTGGCCGCTTGAGAACGCTTTGTAGCCCTCAAGAGACGGAGTTGCGCTTCCGAGGATAAAAAGTGCATCGTTCATCTTTGCGCGCTTTGTAGCCACATTTCGTGCGTGGTAGCACACGAAGGAATCGCTTTTATACGATGAGTCGTGCTCTTCATCCATTATAATCAGCCCGAGGTTTGGTAAGGGAGCAAACATTGCAGAACGAGCGCCCACTACTATGTCTACATCACCTTTGATAATACGCGTCCATTCGCCAAGCCTTTCGCTTGCGGTAAGCTTTGAGTGTAGTACTGCGATGTTGTTGTTAGGAAGCTTAGCTTTTATGTACTGAATAAGCTGATACGTAAGCCCCACCTCAGGGACAAGGTAGATTACGGTTTTACCCTTTGAAATCACATCCTTTGCAACCTCAAGGTACACCTCGGTTTTACCAGATCCTGTTACGCCCCATAGGTAAACGGTTTTTGATGATGTGTTTTTGATCGTTTCGATTGCCTTTTCCTGGTCATGCGTGAGTTTTTTCACATCGTTTTGTACCTCATCATCGAGGGTTAACATCTTAGGAAGCTTTGCATTTTTAAAAGAAACTATGGAATAAATCACCTCAGAAAGCGAGGACACGTAGTACTCACTCACCCACTTTGAGAGCTCAAAAAGTTCATCTGTAAAGATTGGCGTCTCTCCGTCGATCACACGTATGATGTCCTTAGTGCTGTATGATGGAGTATTGGTATGGGTGTTCACAATCAGCGCAACTATCACCTTGCCACGAAGGTCAACCTCCGCTCTCTTTCCAACAGCAACCTTATCCTCATCCTCTTCTTTTACAGAGTACGTAAACACGCCTGTTACGCCAAGCGGAGTTCTTATCATTACATCTACATACTTATTCACTTTTACAACCTTGGTAAATTCAAAAATACGGCAAGCTTCTTAAACGACTCCCACACCTTACGCTTTGCATCAACGTTATCTTTAAGTTCAAATGGCATTCTTGTGTAGATAAATGCACAGTGCTTATACTCGCCGTTCTCCTTAAGGCTCCTGAGGAAGTTGGATGCTCTCACGCCAAATCCGATTGCAGCAAGCGGTGAATAAAGCGTAAATTGCATCTTTAAAAACTTTGAGCACTCGTTAAAATGCTCATCGCTCACATTACCCTTGTTTTTACACTTTAAAAGCGATGTGATGTACGTGTTGCTCTCAGGGTTGAGGTGAATCGCCTTAAGGATAATATCAAGATATTCCCTTTCGCTATCGCCAAGCACTGTATCTGTGATCACTATCACCTGCGGATGGACTTCTACGCCTTCTCCGAGCACCCTCTCAATTGTTGAAAACGGGCATGATGAACACGTGAGGAACTGTCTCTTTAGGCTTGTTGGAGTGACAGGGTGATCCTTTGCCTCTGCTATATCAACACCCCTTGTAGGCATAGAAGGCATAGAAGACATAGAGGGTGCCTTGATGTCATCTGAAGTTAAACTCTGGCTCTGAACAGAAAACACCTCTTTTGAAAGCACATCACCACTATTCGCCTTAAGGCTGTTTATGAGAAAAAGATACTCGTTTATGGCGTTAAAATACTTCTCTTCAGTCATGGTTTTCTATATCTTTTGAGAGCTCCTTCCACTCCTCTTCGCTATACACTGTCCTATAAAAATATAACCCATACGGAGGTGCTGTAAAAATAGCATTTGATCGTTTTTTTTGATTTATTATTGCATCAAACGCAGCTTTTGCCTTTTGAATGTCCTTCTCTTTAAGGGCAACCTTTATAATCGTTCCGACAATTGATCGCACCTGATGATATAAAAATGCGTTTCCAACAATTCTATAAACAATGTAATCGCCGCTTTTGTAAAACTCTGATTTATAGATGTCCCTAAATGTGCTTTTACCCTCATCCTCCTTAAGAGACAAAAAGGCAAAATCCTTCTCTCCAAGAAGCATTTTAGCAAGCGCATTAAGTAAATCAATATCGCTCAAGCCTTTTATCCCCCACACTCTGTTCTCATCAAACACCGTGCAGTTATCCCTCTCTTTAAGGTAATACCTGTACTCACGTGCAAGTGATGAAAAACGCGCATGAAAGAATCCGTCAGCCTCGTGGCTTTCCATAATCTTTACACCCTCAGGCAAGTGAGCATTAATGGCGTATTTCATTCTCTCTGCAGGAATTGTTGATGATGTGTCGAAGGAGCAAGTCTGCGAAAGAGCATGAACGCCACTGTCTGTTCTCCCTGATGCAAAGAGGTGCACCGTTTCGCCCGTACAGTTTAAAATAGCCTCTTCAACCTTATCTTGAACCGCACTTTTATCTTCTTGAGCCTGCCAGCCGTTAAACAGCATCCCGTTGTACGATACTGAGAGTACAATGCGCCTTTTACCCTCTTCTAAGGTGTTCTCTTGCTCCTTTCGGTGCCAGTCCTTTCTCATTAGCTCTCCAAAACAGCGTAAGCAATCGAGTAGGCATCCTCATGCGAAAGTGAGATATGAAACTTAAATTTGTCAACGCCAAAACGCTCTTTAATCATTGCGGTGATCTTATCAGAGCAGACCACATACGGAGATCCGTCTGATCTTTTTTCAATCACAACAGCATCGCCATTTAGCATAAAAACCGGTATTCTTGATGCCTTTGCAAGTGCCTCACGCATGGCAAATCGAGACCCGAAGAACTCAGCCTTATTCGTCTTACAAATCCCTTCTGACTCCTTAAGTTCCTCTTTTGAGAATATACGTGATATCACATCGTGTTCTTGCGTTGTAAACCTTGAATTTTCTACTATATCACACCCAACGCCGAGTATCATTATAAGCCCTTTTTCTGGAATGCAATTCGTGCAGAATGTGGATGTGGTACAATCTGAATCACGTCTTTCTGAAGCACTCCAAGGTTGTATTCAAGCTCGATTGGCGCTGAGAACACCCCTTGAGCGTTCACAAATGAAAAGTCGATTCTAGCCTCGATTAGCAATGGATCAATCATATATTTTGCGTCTCCAGAGGCGTGAATTGCGATGTCAACGCTATCTGGAACATTTGAGAATGGCTCGTAGTCTTCGGGAAGAATCACGGTTGCTGGAATCCTTATTGTTCGTGGCGTGTTGATTGCGTAGTATGCAAGAGCGTACACAAAGATTGCAACTATAAGCGATATTATTTTAACCTGCCAGTTTTTAAGAAGTCGCCCAAGTAGTGAATATGATTTTATGCTCTTCATTTGTTACTCCAGTTGTCTGTATCATCACTTGTGGGACTGAATGATGGCATACCCTCGTTTCTAAACATCATGCATTGCTTGATGGTACGCATACATTCCTCTCTCGAAAGGTCGTATTTGATTTCACCGTTGAAGCATACCGATACCTTTTTGGTCTCTTCACTTGCAACGATGATTAGGGCATCGCTCACTTCGCTAAGTCCCAATGCTGCTCTATGTCTTGTTCCTAAAGTCTGGCTGATATTAGTCTGCTCCGATAGAGGTAAGAAGCATGCGGCTGCAACGATTCTGTCCTCCCTCACTACGATTGCGCCGTCGTGGAATGGCGTGTCGTGGTCGAATATCGTGAGTATCATGTTGCTTGAAAGCATGGCGTCGATCTGAGTTCCAGAGTCGATAATTTTCTTAAGTTCGATGTTACGAGGAATCACAATCAGTGCGCCTCTCTTCATGCCTGCAAGAGTGTACACAGCATCAAGGATTGTATCGATGTTATCCGATGAAATGTAACCGCCGTTTTTATACTTACGTGTGCGGTTGATGGTATTTGCATTAAATCCGTGTTTGAGCTCGTCTCTGTATAGCACCACAAGGAATATTATTATCGGCGTGAAGAACAGCTGGATAAAGTATGAGAGTATATCCAACTTGCACACCTGAACGATAAACAGCACAACAAATAGAACAATCAGTATCTTCACCATCACAAATGCCGACGATGACGATGTAATCATGTAGAGCTTATAGAAGAGCCATGCAAGCGCTAACACCTGCACAATCACCTTTATCACATCTAATACTGTTGGAGTTATGCTGAACATTTATTTTTCTCGCTCCCATAGCCGATCAGGATATACTCCTTTGTCGATCAGCGATAAAATCTCGTTGTGTACCGTATCTCTATCTTTTGGATATGTCATTCCAAACCACTTTCCGTCGGTTTTGAGCACTTTTACCCTCGATTTTCCTTCACTTAGCATCTCTCCAACCGCGTTTGGAAGAATACACTCTTTCTTTGGATCCGATGCGTAAGAGCCTAAAAAAGACGCCCAGTATTTGTCAAGAAACGAAAGGAAGTCTATGTTAAAGCCGAAGAAGTTCATTGATGCTGTCTCATCCCCTTTTAGCGTTAATTCATCCCCATTTTCGTTCTGAGCTTTAACCTTTCCGCTTTCAAGGCGAATGTTGAATGTCTCCTTAAGACCCGAGAGGTACCCGCCATCAACCTTGCATAGTCCTCTTGTGACTCCTCCCTCAGGCGAGAGTGTATTTGATAGTCTGTATCCTACAAGCATATTTTCATCTGTTGCACTAAAATGCTTAACTGCCACGTCAAAGGCATCTCTGCCGTAAAAGTCGTCGCTATTGAGCGTCACAAAGCTGTTATCAAGATACTTTGCAGCGGCAAGCACGCATTGAACTGTGCCCCACGGCTTTTGTCTGTTGTCTGCAAGCGAGATGTACTTCTGTGGAATCAGTGTGGTTTTTTCTTGAAAGACATAGTCTGCATCAGTGTTAAGTGCGATGCGATCAAATAGGCGTTCTCTGAAGTCCTTTTCGATGTCTTTTCTGATTACAAATACGACTTTGCCAAAACCTGCGTTGACTGCATCATAAATGCTGTAGTCAAGCAGCGCTTCGTTGTTCTTACCAACTGCGGCTATCTGTTTAACGCCACCATAGCGAGATCCGACTCCTGCAGCCATCACTAATAATGTTGGTTTTGTTGTGTTTTTCATTGTTGCCCTGCTTTGTCCTTTTGATCTCAATAAGACGCATTATATTATTTTTTATTATTATAACCCTGTTTTGTTTTACCCGTCAACATTTACCCACGTTTCGTATCAACGCAAGTTATAATAAATTTACGTCACTTTTTACAAAAATTTCTTATAGTTGGCCGTCAAAGTTAGACGCCCCGCAGATTCGGGCGAGTCCCTAGCGAGTTTGAGATTCTTCCTGGATGGCACCGCGAGTTTGATATTCGGGCTGTATAACGCGAAACCAAACCTAGCCCTAACGCAGGACATACCTTTGTGGTAGGCCAAGTGGGCTATGGTGCATGTGACAAAGTTAGACGCCCGAGATCAAACGAGCCCGCAGATCAAACGAGCCCCAAGAGGAAGTGTTCAACACCAATAAAGTATATCCCTGTACCATCTTGGCGAGGCACAATATCGTCCCTAACAACAACAATCTTCTTAAATGAATCTTTAGTTTTGGTAAGACTGCGTGTTTCCTGGAGAAGCTTTTCCTTATTAGGAAGGGAGTAGGCGGATTGAATATATAATTTCTCGTTACCTTTGTTGCATACGAAGTCGATCTCAAGTTGCTTTCTTATCTGTTTACCTTGATCGTGAGTGGTAACATCTACAACGCCTACATCCACGTTATAACCACGGGAGCGAAGAAAGTTGTAAATGATGTTTTCCATTATGTGATTTTCTTCAATTTCTGCAAAATTTAGGCGTGCGTTTCTCAGTCCAAGATCGGTAAAGTAGTACTTCTGTGGTGACTCTATGTAGTGCTTGCCCTTAACGCTATACCTCTTTGCTTTTTCAATCAAGAAAGAGTCTTCAAGATAGCCAATGTACCTTTCGATTGTTTGAGAATGAATGGGTAACTTTTTTACGGTTTTGAATGTGTTTGATAGCTTCAGAGGGTTTGTTAGAGACCCAACTAATGATGAAATGATGTTCAAAAGATCGTTAAGTACACTCTCGTCCCTTCTGATGTCGTTGCTCTCCATGATGTCCTTGATGTAGATCTCCTCAAACAGGTTTTTAAGGTAGTTTGCCTTATCGGAATAATCGGGAATTGTTGTGACAAATGGCATTCCGCCGTAGGTTAGATACTCATTCCATGCGTGGGTTTTATCGCCATCCTTAGCATCGTAGAATTCCTTGTATGAGAGCGGAGAGACGTGTATCTGGTCACACTTGCCTCGGAATTTTGAAAGTATGTTCTTTGAGAGCATCTCTGAGTTGCTACCAGTTATATACACATCTACGCCAGGCATCTTTACAAGGCCAAGCACAACGTCTGTAAATCCAACCGTGCTCCCCTCTAAATATGGATTCTTTACATCCTTAACAAGTTGGATTTCATCAATAAAGACATAGTTTGTATTGCCATCGTTGATGATTTTACTTCTGATATACTCATTAAGTTCATTCGGGTTCCAATATCGCTGGTATTGGATGTCATCAAGTGCAATCGAGATAATATGATCCTTATCGACGCTGGCGCTAAGAAGGTAATCCCTGAAGATATGAAACAAGAGATATGATTTTCCGCATCGCCTGAGGCCTGTGATAACCTTCACAAGTCCGTTCTCTTTCTTCCTGATGAGTTCATTAAGGTATGTGTCACGTCTAATCGTTTTGCTCATTTCGCCCTCTTTTAACTATATTATAATAAATTTACGTCACTTTTTACAAAAATTTATTATAGTTTGCTGACAAAGAGATAACCCGCAGATCAAACGAGCCCCTAGCGAGTTTGAGATTCTTACTGGCTGGCACTGCGAGTTTGAGATTCGGGATGGATAACGAGGAACCAAACCTAGCCAAAACGCAGGACATACCTTTTGGTAGGCCAAGTGGGCTATGGTGCAGGTGACAAAGTTAGACGCCCGAGATCAAACGAGAGCCCGCAGATTCGGGCGATACCCCACCCATGAGTTGAATATGCGAGTGTCATATCGAAGTCGAAACCACTCAATTGCGAAGCGAGCATACTTTGTGTATGTGAGTGAGCATTGAGGTGGTAGAGACAAAGAGATGACCCGCAGATTCAACGAGTTCTTCTGTCGTGAGAAATTGGACAAGAGGACCCAACGACCGCGCAAACGTAGCTTGACGTTTAGCGTAGTGAACAGTATCAAGAAAGATATTTTGCTTTACTCGCTCGCGGTCGTATGGCTCGGGGGTGAAGAATTCGCGGTATCCAATGCCCTTCATACTCTGCATGTCTGCAGTGGCGCCCTCTGACTTTAAACGTGCAACCTCATCCTCTAAGCCCATGGCGAACATCTTATCGATACGCGCTTTGATTCGCTCACGTAAAATATCCCTCTCCATGTCTATGGAATAAATTGCGTAAGAGTACTTATCACGGATGGTGTTATTGAGAGGAAAGTCGCTCACTCTTTTTCCGCTTGAGAGGCAAATTTCAAGCCCTCTTGTGATGCGCTGTGAGTCATTTTTTGAGATTTTTGATGCATAAACGGGGTCTAACTCCGAAAGCTCTTTGTAGAGCGCATCAAGGCCTAATTTATCCCTTTTACGGTTGATTTCATCCCTCACATCCGCATTCGACTCGGGTGATGGCGGAAGGCCGTAGAGAAAGTTTTTGACGTAAAAAAAAGTGCCTCCTGAGATCACAGGGACACTTCCTCGTTTATGAATATCGAGAACAAGTTCATCTGCGCTGTTTACAAAGTCGCCTACTGAAAATGTCTCGTCAAAATTTTTGATGTCTACAAGGTGATGCTTAAACTCGCTAAGCTCATCCTTATCGGGTTTAGCGCTTCCAATATCCAAGCCCTTGTATACCTGAATACTATCTGCGGATATCAGTTCAATATTAGCTCTTTTAGAAAGAGTGCGAACGACATCGCTTTTTCCACTAGCCGTACATCCTAAGATTATCAGAACTAGTGGCTTTGAATCAGATGACTTTTTCACCCTCGTCCTTGTAGCGGTATTCAACCTCGTTGTGGAACACCTCATCGAGTGCAACTGATACTAAAGAACGTCCTGAGAACTGGCGTTCTGCAATTGAGTCGTTATCTGCAGCAAGTGCCTGAGCGTCTTTCATTGCAACTGTAGCGAGTTCATACACGTTTTTATCTGAGTCTACAAGTAAATCGATTGGGATTCTTCTATCTGACATACTTACCTCCTGTTATCCTTAATGTAAGTATAGATTTTATTAGCCACCTCATCAGCTGTTAGATTGTCGGTGTTGATCACCAAGTCTGCAAAGTCGTACGACGAGTTATCGATAGAATAGATCTTTAAGTATCGCTTGTGATCTTCCTCGTCTCGCCTCTTTGTCCTTGCCGACTGCTCTTCTAAAGTTCCACCCTCACGCTTTTGTATGCGCTTTGCTCTTACCGAATCGCTGGCCTCTAAAAATATTTTGTAATCTGCGTCTTTCAACATCCAAATCGCAAGGCGTGATGCAAGTATTGAGTTTTCATGCTGCATCGCCATAGCAACCTGACGGTTATCAAGCTCTCTATCTACGTTGTCGTCTTCCTTTGCAAGCTTACACATTTCATCAAAACTAAGCCCCTTTTCTTCCGCAAGGTTCTTAAATGTAAAGTTGATCAATGGGAAGCCCAGCATTTCTGCAAGCGCTGTGCTTGTTGAGGTGTTACCGCATCCAGAAAGACCAGATATTGCTATTCTCACAATTACGATGCTTTCTTGTTCTTAAGTGTTGCGTTACAAGTTTTGCAGATCATCTGCTTTTCTTCGCCCTCTCCAACTTCGTAGAGAAGCTTAATTCCAGTACGTCCACATTTTGGACACTTACCTCTGCCCTGTGATACAAGTTCTCTTGTTCCACGGCCTCTGTGTGTTTTTGCCATAATTTTTCCTTTTATAATTTTTGTGTTTAGTAATTATAATAATTTTTATTTATGCAAATCAAGATAGAAAACCCCTTACTTTGCCCAGCTGAACGAATATTTAACAGCCTTACTCCAGCCCTCAAGAAGCGCCTTTCTTTTCTCATCGGTGATAGACGGAGTGAACTCTTTGTCCATCTTCCAATTCTTGATGATCTCGTTTTTATCCTTCCATAAGCCTGATCCTAACCCTGCAAGGAAGGATGCACCCATTGCTGTTGTTTCGATACAGCGCGGCCTCATCACAGGCGCATTGATTATGTCACTCTGGAATTGCATTAAAAAGTTGTTTGATGATGCGCCCCCATCCACCTTGAGTGACCTTAGTTTAAGCCCCGAATCCTTCTCCATTGCAGAAAGCACATCGTAAGTCTGATACGCAAGCGACTCAAGCGTTGCCCTCACAAGGTGATATTTATTCACGCCACGGGTGAGCCCCACGATCGTACCACGTGCGTACTGATCCCAATATGGAGCGCCTAGCCCTGTAAACGCCGGAACTACATAACAGCCGTTTGTATCATCAACACACGTTGCAAAGTACTCAGTATCAAGCGCAGAATCGATTAAATGAAGCTCATCACGAAGCCATTGTATCGCCGATCCTGCTACAAAAATTGACCCTTCAAGCGCGTAATTCACCTTGCCATCGAGCCCCCAAGCAATCGTAGTTACAAGTCCGTTTTTGGAGTAGACTGGCTTCTCTCCAGTGTTCATGAGTAAAAAGCATCCTGTGCCATAAGTGTTCTTGGCCTCTCCGCTCTTAAAGCTCGTACTTCCAAACAGTGCTGCCTGCTGATCGCCTGCAACTCCGCTGATTACAATGTCGTCGCCGAAGAACTCCTTTGATGCCTTTCCATACACGTAAGACGACGGTTTTACCTCAGGAAGCATACATCTTGGTATGTTTAAAACCTTAAGGATTTCATCATCCCACTCAAGCGTATTTATGTTAAATAACAGCGTTCTTGATGCATTTGAGTAGTCCGTAGCGTGCACCTTACCCTCTGTAAGCTTCCAGATGAGCCAGCTGTCCACCGTGCCAAAAAGCAACTCGCCACGCTCTGCTCTCTCGCGTGCTCCTTTGACGTTATCAAGGATCCATTTTAGCTTAGTTCCTGAAAAGTAAGCGTCTATCACAAGGCCTGTCTTTTCACGAAATTTATCAACATAGCCATCCCTTTTGAGGCTGTCGCAGTACTCGGATGTACGTCTGCACTGCCATACTATCGCCCTGTATATGGGTTCGCCTGTATTTTTATCCCAGACGATTGTAGTTTCTCTCTGGTTTGTAATTCCGATACAAGCGATATCCTTAGCCTTAATTCCGATTCTCTGCATAGCTTCAACGGCCACACCAAGCTCTGATGACCAAATCTCATTTGCATCCTGTTCTACGTATCCAGGCTGTGGGAAAAACTGCGTGAATTCCTTGCTTGCAAACGAACAGACATTACCTTCTTTATCGAATATAACCGCCCTGTTTGAGGTTGTACCTGCATCAAGTGCTAAAATGTATTTTGCCACCTTTCTACTCCTGTTTCTTGTAGAATATCAACTTGGATCTGCCGTAATGTCGTAAATCGCAATGTTTCAAGCCCTTATATTCATCAGCCCAGAGTTTTACATCTTCCTCTGGTATATGAATGATAAAGTAGCCGTTTTTTTTCAGTATTGATCCGTTATCTCCTACTAGGGTTAACATTTCCTCTTTGCCCTTCATTGGGAACGGAGGATCTGCATAAATCACATCGTAGGGCTCACCGTTGTATCCTTCTATATATTTTAAAGCATCTTTGATTAATAGTGTTGCTTTTCCGTCAGTGTTGTTTGTAAGTTCAAGGTTTTTCTTAACTGTTGGTTTCTTTCCACCGTCTTTTTCGATGAGGTCTGAATGGATTGCGCCGCGTGAGATTGCCTCAAGGCTTATAATGCCAGAACCAGCAAATAGGTCAAGCCAACGTGTACCATCAAGATCCATGCGTGAGGTGAGTATCGAGAAGAGCGACTCCCTCATTCTATCCATGCTCGGTCTGATAATGCCTGGCGGACAGATCACCTTTCTGTTAAGTAAAACGCCTCCTGTGATTCTCACTTTCTGTCTCCTCTTTCGTTTTCAATCTCTTTTCTTATTAATTTCAGCATATTCGCATCAAGGTTGAGGTCTGCAAATTTCATTGTACTCATACCGCTCTGCTTTGTGCCAAGAAGGTCCCCAACGCCCCTGATTGCGGCATCCTTTTCGGCAAGGTAGAATCCGTCTGTTGAATCCTTCATGGCTTTAAGGCGCATTGCAGCATCCTCTGAAATCGGGTCGTTAAACACTAAAAAGCACCAGCTCTGTAGTTCACTTCGTCCAACACGCCCCCTCAGCTGATGCAATGTTGCAAGTCCGAACAGATCTGCCCTCTCAATCACCATAACCGTGGCGTTAGGATTATCAAGTCCAACCTCTACAACGCTTGTTGCAATGATGTACTTAAGCGTCCCGTTTGCAAAGTCCTCGAGTATCTTAAGCTTGTCTTTCTCCATAACTTTTGAGTGAATCACGCCGTATGGAATGCCACCGTAGACGTCTCTGAGCTCCACCTCTAGGTCGTAAACGTCTCTGATTGATTCATCGCTACTGTCTATGCGTGGTGCCACAAAGTATGCCTGATGCCCTCGCTCGAACTCCTTTTTAATGTATAGGTACATCTCCTTACGCTTATGCTGACTTGCAACGTAGGTGACCACAGGGAGTCGCCCTTTGGGATTCTCAGAAATCGTACTTACGTTTGCACTACCGCACATGGCCTCTGCAAGCGAACGCGGTATTGGGGTTGCACTCATAGTAAGCACGTTCATATTACTGGCCTTCTTGGTAAGTGCCTCACGCTGTTCAACGCCGAACTTATGCTCCTCATCGATAATCACATACGTAAGCGACGAGCTGTATTCAACAGTCTGACTTATTAGCGCCTGCGTGCCGATAATCAAATCGATGTCTTTATTCTTGATCTTTAAAAGCAACTCATCACGGCTTTTCTGATTAAGTCCGCTCTTAAGAAGTCCCACCTTTACAAAACTTGATGCAAAAAACTTTTCTGCACTCTCAAAGTGCTGTACACTAAGAAGCTCAGTTGGAACCATAAACGCAACCTGATTGCCCTTTTCAATCTCATGAAGCGCACTGATTAGGGCAACCACGGTCTTTCCTGATCCCACATCGCCCTGTAAGAGGCGTTTCATCGGGAATGGTGAGTCAAGATCTGCGATGATGTCGTCAACTGCACTCTCCTGCGACGAGGTAAGCGTAAAGGGCAGATTTGAGATAAAACGCTTCTCCGTATCCGTTCGCTCCTTATGAGTGATAACAGCGTCGTCCCTACGCCCACCGAATGATCCTCGTTCCAAAATGAGCTTATATAACTCATTAAACGCAAATGTACGCCTTGCCTTCTCTGCACTCTCAAGCGTGCGTGGAAAATGAAGCTCTTTAAGCGCCGTTTTAATGTCGTAAAGACCGTATTTTTGATACACATCCGCGCCAAGATCGTCTCTTATCTCATTTGAGTAAAGCTCTATTGCATTTGAAATTGCAAGCCGTAACCCCTTCTGTGTAAGCTCATCGTTAAGCGGATAAATCGGCAGGATCTTTCCAAAGCCAAAATCCTCCGCTGCAGTGATTGGATGAAGCTCAAACGATCCCATATCCACAACGGTTGTAAACTTACGCTCAGCAGTTCCCGTAAGGTAATACTTCATGCCAACCTTCACATAGCGAGCCATAAAGTTTCTATTAAAACACAAAAGGTTGATCCTGTTCTCTACAAACTTAGTCTCATCAGGCTGAATGTAGCACTCCTTGAGCGTAATTTTAAGGATACGCTTGTTGATAGCGCCAAAGTAGCTTGTGCTCACAACCTCGGCGAATGTGTTAATGTTACCCTTATCAATGATCTCGTACGCCCTCACCATCTTGCTTTTATCGTCGTATCGGCGGGGCTTGTAGAGTAAGAGTCCGCTCAGCGTTGTAACGCCCTCTTTTATGAGTCCTTCACGCGTTTTAGGCTTGATGAACTTAAGCTTTTCTATTTTTTCATCAAAGTTGTATATGCTTCTTGTCATTAAGTCCACCAAGTGCCTTTAACAATTTTGCACTCTCTAATTTCCTCAACAGTTTTGATGTTATCACTCACCATGTAGTCGCCACCTACGAGAATCCTACAGTCCTTCTCGCCGTTGTTAAAATGTAAGACAACTGAGAAGTCACCGCCGTTACTTGCAAAGCAGTCCCTTAGGTTGCTAAGGTAGGTTTCGTTAGACATAAGCTCCTCTTTAAGCTCTACATTAAGCGTGTGGTGCTTTTTTCGTGGAAGCTCGTTGATGTTACAAACCTTTTCAAGAACGAGCATATTGTCGCCTTCCTTGGTGCTTTTCTTAATAATTAAAGCGCAAACTTCGCCTGCTCTTATCATGGAGCCATAATTCTTCCATACATCGCTCCATGCGAACACCTCTGCACGCCCTGAGTAATCGCTTATTGTGATTTTACCGTACTCTGTACCCTTCTTTGAGATCCTCACAGCAACATCCTCGACAAACACGATTAGATTGATGTTCACGCCGCGTGGGAAGGTATCCTGAGTGTCGAGTTCAAACTCAACTGAATTATTGATGTTTTCCGTGTAGTCGTCAAGCGGATGGCCAGAAAGGTAACACCCGATGATTTTTCTCTCAAGCTCAAGCTGTTCTGACTTCGTATATGGCTCAAATTTTTCGAGTGTGAATGTATTAAAGTCGTTCTCCTCTTCGCTGTCGTCTCCAAATAGGCTCATCTGACCGTTTTTCTTGTCCTTAATCTGCTGTTGGACGCTAGCAATAGCCCTGTCTACGTTATTCGCAAGCTCTTTCCTGTTTGCGTGTAATGAGTCGAATGCGCCTGCATTAATCAGCGTGGTGATGGTGGATGAGTTCACAACTCCCGTTCCGCACATCCTTAGTACAAAGTCGATAAAGCTCTTGAATTTACCGTTCTGCTCTCTCTCCTCGATTATGCGCTCAACTGCCACCCCTCCAACGCCCTGGAGCCCTTCAAGACCGTAAATAATGTCGTTTCCTTCGGGGGTAAAGCCCTTAAACGATCTGTTTATGTCTGGTGGAATCAGCTTGATTTTCTTCTCTTTAAGAACGTTGAGATACTCTTTATACTTCTTCGAATCGCTGCCCTGCGCCTCCATCAAAAGTGTGGCTGCCATGAACTCAACAGGGTAGTTCGCCTTAAGGTATGCAGTCTGATATGCAACAACAGAGTACCCTACAGCATGGCTCTTGTTAAAGCCGTAGCCTGCGAATGGTTCAAGAAGTTCAAACAGAGCTTTTGCATCAGCTTCTTTCTTTCCATTCTTGATTGACGCCTCGATGAACTTCTCCTTTTCCTTAGGGATAAGCTCCTTTTTCTTCTTACCCATGATCTTTCTGAGGTTATCTGCACTTCCCATGCTGTAACCTGCAAAGATACGAGCGGCGAACATAACCTGTTCCTGATAGACTATAACGCCGTATGTTTCCTTAAGTAGATCCTTAAGCTCCTCAAACGGATATTGAATCTTATCAGGATGTAGCTTGTTGTTGATGTAGGTTGGAAGGTTATCCATAGGGCCTGGTCTGTAGAGTGCGTTGAGTGCTGCAAGTTCAAGAATGCTGCTTGGTTTACTCTCCTTTAACATCTTACGCATTCCCGCACTTTCAAACTGGAACACGCCTTGAGTGTCACCTTCTGCGAACAGTTCAAATGTTTTTTTATCATCCTCTGGTATCTTCTCGATATCAAAGTCTGGATTCTTCATCTTCACAAAACGAGTTGCGTGGTCGATTAGTGTGAGCGTCTTAAGACCCAAGAAGTCCATCTTAACAAGCCCGCACTCCTCAATCTGTGTCATCTCATATTCTGATGCTACTATGCCCTTCTTCGGGTCTTTGTATAGCGGAACGAAGGTATCAAGGCCACCGAGTGCAATCACAACGCCTGCCGCATGTAGCCCAATCTGACGCACCATACCCTCGATCTTTGGAATCACAGCGGACATTGTCGCGTACGCTCCGCCCTGATCCACATAGTCGTTAATCACGCTGCTTGGTGGATACTTTGCGCCATCTTTTGACGTATAGCCCTCGATTACGCCTTTCCAGTCGCCTGGGTACATTTGGTCTACTGAGTCGGACATCTTATTTGCGTCAGCAAGTGGGATATCAAGCACGCGGCTTACGTCCTTAATGCAGTTTTTAATACCCATTGTGCCGAAAGTACAGATCTGTCCTACGTTCTGCTCTCCATACTTATGCTGTACGTATTCGATTGTCTTTTCACGGTTATCCGTACAGAAGTCGATATCAAAATCAGGCATGCTGATACGCTCGGGGTTTAGGAACCTTTCAAATAGTAGGCCGTACTTCATTGGGTCGATGTTGGTAATCCTAACAGCGTATGCCACAAGCGATCCTGCACCACTTCCACGCCCAGGGCCCACGCTCACCCCGTGATTCTTAGACCAGTTCACGTAGTCTGCAACGATCAAGTAGTACCCTGCGAAGTTCATGGAGATAATCACATTAAGCTCGTAATCAAGCCTGTCTTGAAGCTCCTTTGTAATCTCGCTGTAACGCTCTTTAAGTCCCTTGTTTGCCATCTCAGCAAGGATGCCTGCCTCATCAAGCCATTCTTCACCGATTGTACCAAGCTTGTTCCTATCATCCTCGTTGTTTGGATCTTTTAGGCGGAAGTTGAGCTTTTCAAGATAGCTATTATCCCAGGTTGTGTCTTCCTCGATTTTAAAATGCGGTGGTAAAGGACCAGGAAGATATAGCTCTAGCGAGCATAAGTCCGCAATTTTAAGCGTGTTTTCGATGGCGTCAGGCACTTCTTTGAAGAGTTCGAGCATCTCATCACCTGTGCGAAAATACTCCTCATCTGATGAGAATTTGAGCCTGTTTGGATCGTTTACTGTCTTACCCATGCCGATACACATTAGGATATCCTGCGCCTCCGCATCATCTTGGTTCACGTAGTGGCAGTCGTTTGTTGCCACAAGCGGAGTATCTGTGTCACGTGCAAGCTTGATTAATTTTGGTAATACCTTAAGTTCCTCTTTTATATGGTGGTTTTGGATTTCAATGTAGTAGTTACCCTCGCCGAACACCCTTTTGTACCAGTTCACCGCTTCTTTTGCCTTTTCCTCCTCATCTTGGAGTAAGAGGCGTGGAATCTCACCTGCAAGGCATGCAGAGAGGCACACGAGTCCCTCTGAGTGCTGTTCAAGAACTGTTTTATCAATACGTGGCTTTCCGTAAAATCCTTCAACGTATGCAATCGATGTGAGCTTGATTAGGTTCTTGTAGCCCACGTTGTTCTTTGCAAGCAATATCAGGTGGTTCCTTTCCTTGTTTGTATCGTTCTTTATGTGTAAGTCTTGATGCGACACGTAGAATTCCGAGCCAATAATTGGTTTTATTCCGTTCTTTTTGCACGATTTATAAAAATCAATCGCCCCGAACATATTGCCATGGTCTGTGATTGCCATAGCTGTCATTCCACAATTTTTAGCCTTTGTAATATAGTCTGAAATTCGCCCACAACCATCAAGAAGTGAATAGTCTGTGTGCAAATGTAAGTGAACAAAAGGTGTCATATCCAAAATATAAAGAAAAACAGAGGATAAAGCAACAACAAAAATGATCGATTATAGTTGCGTATTTTGTGCTATAATAGGGCTATAACAAACCTTACAAAAACGGAGGAAAAATGAGAAAAAGAACATTTTTAAGCATTCTTTTTGCCGCAGTCGGACTTGTTATGATTGCATCCTGTGCAAGCCAGAGCAAAGCATCCGTAAGCGCAAAGAATGAACCATATCATCTTGTGGTGCTAGGAACCTCAGACATCCACGGCAACATCTGGGGCTACTCATACGAGGATGGAAAAGAGACCACAAACAACGGCATGGTACGCCTTCATACCTACGTGAACGAAGAGAGAAAGAAGTACCCTAACCTACTTCTAATCGACGCAGGTGATGCAATCCAGGGCACGATCATGACGGATGACATTTACAATAAGAACCCTGCTCTTCAACACCCAATGATGGTTGCATTCAACGAGTTGAAATACGACTCATTCACGCTTGGTAACCATGAGTTCAACTGGGGAATCGACACAATGAAGAAGATTCTCTCTCAGGCTTCGTTCCCAGTGCTTGGCGCTAACGTGAAGGATAAAAACGGCAACTACCTCACAGGACGCGGACACGTGATCCTAGAGCGCGATGGGGTTAAAATCGGCATAATCGGTGTTGTAACTCCAGATATCCCAATTTGGGACGGCGGTAAGCAAGGCATCGCTGATACAATCTTTGAGGCTGCAAACGTTGCTGTAAAAAACGAGATAAAGCTGATTAAAGACAAGGTTGATGTTATTATCGTTCAGGCACACATGGGTGAATACGCAGAGTTTGACGAAGAAAACGGCTCAGACTCAGGCGATCAAATTCTCGAGGATAACCCGGAAATCGACATCCTACAGCTTGCTCATAACCACGTTGTAGTGAATAAGACACACGGAAAGACACTCGTTGGCGGTGTGAGAAACCTCGCTCGTGATGTTGCACGCTTTGAACTCATACTTGATGAGAATCACAACGTAATCGACTCATCAATCGACATCATAGACCTTAAAGGCTATCCTGTAACAACAACG
The DNA here is from genome assembly GCA_945910645.1 of uncultured Spirochaetaceae bacterium. Lineage (GTDB taxonomy): Bacteria > Spirochaetota > Spirochaetia > Sphaerochaetales > Sphaerochaetaceae > UBA9848. Next base: position 68,740 of record CAMDZB010000001.1, read on the forward strand.
CTTCGTGAGAATAAACTGATCAAGGAAGCTCATGAAAAGACAATTAAGTACATCCGTGGCGGAAGTGGAGACGGCAAAGGTTCAGGCGGTGCTGCCCTCGGATCGACAACTGCTAAGTTCCAGCCTAAGAACGAAATCAAAGGCATTCCTGAAGGCAAACTTAGAGACACACCTGTTATGCACCTAATCAACAAGGTACAGCTGCTTAATTCTGGTGCAGACGTATCAGCCGCTGCCCTATTTAAAGACACATCAGACCTACCAAAGGGTGACCTTAACTACGGCAACATCTTTGATATCTACAAGTTCGACAACACCCTATACCGCGTAAAAGTTACGGGTAAAGAGCTTAAGAACTACATGGAATGGTCTGCAGAATGTTACAACCAATGGAAGAAAGGCGACATCAATATCTCATTCGACCCTGAATATCCTGGCTACCTCTACGACATGTTCCTCGGCGTAGACTACGAAATTGACCTTTCAGAGCCAAAAGGAAGCAGAATCAAGAACGTAATCTACAAGGGTGCTCCACTTCAGGATGACACTGAACTCCTACTCTGCGTTAATAACTACCGCTACTCATCTGTCCTCAAAGGTAAAGGACTTGTAAGCGGCAAGAAGGAATGGGAATCATCATCATCAATCAGAGACATGCTTGTTGACTACATCAAGAATAACTCCCCACTAAAACCTGAAGTTGCAAACAACTGGAAGATCGTAGGCGTTGATCTTATGAAGGATGACCCACGAAGAGCAAAGATTATCAATCGCATCAACAAAGGTGAAATCGAGACGCCATATTCAAAGAGCTACAACCTTTTTGACAACTAATTAACATTACGAAAATTCGTAAATAGCCTTTACATCCCTGTGAAGGCTATTTTTTTTTAAATCGTTTGTGATATATTTTGAATTAAAAACATACAAACAAACGTGGGGGTATCATATGATAGATTTAAAATTGCTTAAGGAACGAAGAGAACAGATTAAGGAAAACATCAAAAATCGACGCATGAAAGTGGACGTTGATGAGGTTATTAAACTTGGAGATGAAAGACTTGACTTTCTTTCAAAGGTTGAAAAACTAAGAAACAGACGTAATGAAGTTGCTGCAAACATGAAGCAGAAACTTGAAGATATCAAACGTAAAGCCCTCATCGAAGAAGGTAAAAAGCTTAAAGATGACATTGCAGAGCTTGAACAGAAGCTTGAGAACGTGGAAAAGCTATACTACGACAGCGCAAAGAAGATTCCAAACTTCTCGGATGAAGATGCCCCTGTCGGCTCTGAGGATGAAGGAGCAGTGATCGAGATTAAAAAGGTTGGAACTCCTCGCGTGTTCAACTTTAAACCACTTGATCATGTGGAACTTGGCAAGAAGAATGACCTTATCGACTTTGAAACAGCAACAAAGGTAAGCGGAAACAAGTTCTATTACCTTAAAAATGAGGCTGTGATGCTCGAGCTTGCCCTCTCACAGTTTGCAATTACAGTTGCAGTCAAACACGGCTTTACACCTGTGATTACACCAGATGTTGCCAAGACTGAAATTCTTGAAGGCATCGGATTTTCACCACGTGGAGAAGAGAGCAACATCTATGCACTTGATGGCATGAGCGAGTGTCTTGTTGGAACTGCAGAGATCACACTTGGCGGTTACTATTCAGGACAGATCTTAAAAGAAGAAGACTTCCCTATTCGCTTTGTAGGACTCTCACACTGCTTTAGAAGAGAGGCAGGAGGAGCAGGGCAGTTCTCAAAAGGACTCTACAGAGTTCACCAGTTCAGCAAGGTTGAAATGTTTGTATACTCTCTTCCTGATGAGAGCAAAAATGAGCATATGAACATCCTAAGCATAGAGGAGGAGATCTTCCAGGCACTAGGACTTGCATACAGAGTTGTTGATACACCAACTGCTGACCTTGGCGCTCCTGCTGCACGTAAGTTCGACATTGAGGCATGGCTTCCAGGACGTGGCGAAAACGGTGAATATGGCGAGGTTACATCATGTTCAAACTGTCTTGACTACCAGTCACGTTCACTAGGAATCAGATATAAGGATAAAGACGGTAAGATCAACTACTGCCATACGCTCAACGGAACTGCAATTGCCATCTCACGAGCACTTGTTGCAATCATAGAAAACTACCAGAACGAGGATGGATCAATTGACATCCCTGAGGTTCTTCTTCCTTACATGTGCGGTATTACAAAGATCAACGCAAGGAGCTAAGGCACTTTATGAACGAAGGAAAATCAGGTTTATTTTGCGACTTTTATGAATTAACTATGGGTCAGGGCTTTTTTGAAAAGAAGCACAATCCCTTATCGACATTCGAAATGTTTTATAGAACATCCCCTCTGTCATCAGGATACGCTGTGTTTGTGGGAATCGATGAAGTTGTTGATAATATCATCAATTTTAGGTTCTCCAAAGAAGACATAAGCTACCTCAAGAGCCTTGGAATGTTCAAGGATGACTTCCTTTCGTACCTTGAGAACTTTAAGTTTTCAGGCGATGTAAATGCATTCGACGACGGCGAAATCTGCTTCCCTCGTGAACCGCTATTACAGATTAAGGCGCCAATGATTGAGTGTTGTCTTCTCGAGACTATGATACTCAATTCAATCAACTTTCAAACGCTGATTGCCACAAAGGCATCCAGGCTAAAAACAGCGAGTGCAGGTCGATCAATCATGGAGTTTGGTATGCGCCGTGCAGCCACAGGCTATGCATCCGTAGTTGCATCACGCTCTGCCATCATAGGAGGTGCAGACAGCACAAGCAACACCTTTGCCGCATCACTTTATAATCTTAAAGCATCAGGAACAATGTCACACGCATGGGTTATGAGCTTTTCTGATGAATACTCGGCGTTTAGAACCTTTGCAGACCTCTATCCTAACAACGCAATTCTATTAATTGACACATACGACACCCTATCAAGCGGCATCGACAATGCAATCAAAGTTGGGCTTGAGCAGAAACAAAAAGGGCTAAAGATTGGCGTGAGAATCGACTCAGGCGACCTTTCCTACCTCTCGCAGGAAGTAAGAAAGCGCCTTGATAAGGCCGGGCTTGAAGATGCGACAATCTGCCTTTCTAACGACATCAATGAATCAGTACTCAGGGAACTTTTACTCTCCGGTGCAGATGTAAACTCATTTGGCATTGGAACAAAGCTCGTTGCAGACGGTGAAACCCTTGGCGGCGTATACAAGATGGTGTCGTTCGTAGATGAAAACGGAGAGGAACGCAACGTACTTAAGATGAGTAGCTCTGTTGAAAAACTCACCCTTCCTGGCGTTCATAACGTATTTAGACTATTCGATGATGACGGTCATCCACTCTGCGACTACATCACGCTTAAGGGCGAAAATCCACCAGAAGTCGGTAAAAAAGTGCTCTTGAATCATACGGTGTACGACAATGAAAACTACACGTTAAAGTCGTTCAAAAGCGTAAAGAGCATGCTCTCTCCAAAAATTACGGGTGGTAAGCGCGTATACACTCCAAAAAGCGTTATGGAGATTAAGACATCATCAAACGAATCGCTCCAGGCGTTTGATAAGAGTTACAAGCGTCTTGTTAACCCTCATATTTACAAGGTATCGATTTCGTCAACTCTCAAGAGCGAAAGAAACCGTCTTATTGATGAATACAAAAGCAGATCTTAATACTAACGATTATTAAAAGTCGTCATCATCATCGCTCTCAGGTGCATCCTCATGATATACCCATGACGATGTGCCATCTGGAAGCGATTCGAGTACGACCTGATCGGCTCTAACTGCCCTTCTACCCTTATCTGTATTCTCAAGGATAATACGCTCTGAAATTACGTTTATCTCCTTTACCCATTCTGTGCCATCCGCTGTTGTTACTGGAGTCTTAAGTGGTGGATAACAGTTGATTTCGTTTCTGTAGAAGTAATCCTCGTATGAGAGGCAGCATTTTGGCTCGTTACAGCATCCGAGTATTTTTGAGTCGTCTTGTTTAAGATTCTGATCCTTTGCCATTCGTCGAGTGGCTGTTGGGAAGGTTGTTTGTGTTTTAGATCTACAGCACAAGGTGCGTCCACACGTTCCACATCCGTTAAAGCATCGTGCCATCTCCCTCATGGTGATCTGGTGCATCAATATGCGATATGGTGAGAGGCGCTCGTTTAAGGTCTTTACAAGCGATCTAAAGTCAATTCTCTTATCTGATGAATAGATTAGGACGATTTTATTTGCATATGGCATCACATGGACGTTGATTATTTTAACGGTGAGCTTCTCCTCTTTTAGGCTTTCCTCAATTGTTGGAAGAAACTCCTCTTCCTTCTTTTTGTTAGCTTCGTATTTATCCGCTTCTTCCTTTGATATAGCGGTTGCTGAGATCACGTTATTAACGTCTATATTTTCATTCGAATATGGAAGAGTAATTTTTAATATATCATCGCCGAATTCTGTTTCACCCTTTACCAGCGTTCCTACATTAAGAGAATGTTGAGAACTCACTATGTAAGTCTTGCCAAGGCACTCGTATAACGCATAGTAATATTTCATATCTTTCATGAATTGAAATTATATAAACATTTTTGCTTTTTTACAAAACTTTGAGTATAATATAGCCGTATGAATAACAATTAACGGCGTTTCTCGCCTCATGGGGAATCCTAATAAGCGAGATTGGTAATACCAAATCGCCAAAAAAGGAGTATATATGAGACTTTTCGACACCCATGCCCACTTAGGCTTAATATTTGATGACAAGATAGAACGAATGCTTGTGGTGCGCACAGCAAAAACAAAAGGCGTTGAAGGTATACTTTCTGTCACAAATAACCTTGTTGATTTCAAAAATGTATATTCTGATCTAAAAAACGAACCAACTGTATATTTTGCAGCAGGTATTTCACCTCTTGATGTGGCAAATGTAGGCCCAAACTGGAAAGAGGATCTTGAAAAATGCGCATCCCTTGATAAGGTAATCGCAATTGGCGAGACTGGCCTTGACTGGACAAAAGGTATCTCGTCAAAAGAGGAGCAGACTGCATTCTTCATCCATCACATAAGACTTGCAAACAAGCTTGGGAAAACCCTCGTAATTCACAACAGGAATGCAGGAAAAGACGTGATGAAGGTTATTAAGGAAACTGAGGTTAAAACCAATATGATCTTCCACTGCTACAGCGAGGATTTAGCATTTGCAGAGAGCGCTGCTGACCTTCCTATCTACTTCTCATTTGCGGGTAACCTCACATATAAAACTGTCAAGGAATTACACGAAACTGTAGCTCAGCTTCCGCCTGAAAGAATCCTCATCGAAAGTGAATCTCCATTTATGGTGCCTTCTCTCTACAAGGGCAAGAGGAACAAGCCACAGTATCTTTCTGAGACTCTTAAGGCCGTAGCATACTACCAGAGAAAGAGCGAAGAAGAGATGGCAGAAATCCTTTGGGAAAACAGCCTACGTGCATTTAACCTTGCAAATTGATGAGTTTAGAACTTCATCCTATTTCGATAGGTGCTCTTAATTTAAAAACTAACATCCTTCAGGCACCGCTTGCATCGTACAGCGACAGAGCATATAGGCATCTTGCTGCACTCTACGGCTCACCTATGGCGATAAGCGAGATGGTGTCTGTTGAAGGACTGCTTCGTGAAGGTGAAAAAACCTTAGATCTAATCAAACGAGCCGACACAGAACAGCCTAATAATCCTGATTCTATTCCATTTACAGTTCAGCTTTTTGGATCAAAGCCCGAGTCTTTTGAGAAGGCAACAGAGGTACTTCTTAAGCGCGACATTGTTCCACTCATCGACATCAACGCAGCCTGCCCTGTGAAAAAAGTTATGAAGACAGGAAGTGGCGCATCCCTCATGTCCTCCCCTGAACTCATCGGAAAAATTGTTAAGACAATAAAAGATGTAACGGAAGGAAAGGTTGCCGTAACTGTAAAACTCAGAATCGGAATCAACATGAGTCACCTTAACTACCTTCAGTGTGCAGAAGAGGCCTTCAAAAACGGTGCGGATAGCATTGCACTTCACACACGTACATCAGAACAACTCTACAGAGGCAAAGCAGATCATAGCTACACAAAAACGCTAAAAGATGCATTTAAAGACAAGGTGATTATCGCAAGCGGTGACATATTTTCAAGGGACGATGCCAAAAGAATCATAAGAGAAACTGGAGCAGATGGCGTTCTTGGAGCCCGTGGTGCCATTGGCAATCCGTTTATTTTTAGCAATAACGAATACACCGATGATGACTACATCAACGCCTTTATTAAACACGTGGAATTACACGAGTACTACAACGACTCACCGCTTAAGGAGCTGAGGAAATTTGCTCCCTACTACCTTAAGCACGTCAGTAAAAACACAAAGGATGCAAGGGTGTTCATCTGTTCCAAAGCTGTTACTAAAGCCGACTTTATAAACACCCTCGAAAGTCTTAAATCAAATTAAAAATGTATCAAAATCAACTACAAAACTACTCTAAAAGCGCTTAAAACTACTTTAGAAGTGAAATGAGTGAATCAACCTCAGCTGTTCCCATTCCACCGCCGATTAAGTACATCTTTGCGCCATTGATCAGCTTCTGTGTTGTGATGTCCTTAACATCGCTTACATCTGCAATAACTTTGAGCATCTCATCAATATTGTTGCGTACGATTACATCGTAGCGTTTTGGATCGTTCTCTTTAGTGATACCGTAGTAATTCTTGTATGACATCATGTAGTCGCTTACGATTTCATCATAGCTTGCACCCATTAGAGCTTCAAGGAGCGCTGATGTAAATCCTGCTCTATCCTTACCCTCCGTGCAGTGGATTAGAATTGGTGTGTGCATGTTACCTGTAACAAGCTTCTTGATTCCTGCTGTAAGATCCTTCTGGAACGATTCTGATGAGAAGTCAACAGGCATGTTAAGCGCAATCACGTTACCCATCGTGTAAAGGCTCTGGTAGTATGGGCTGTTAAAGTCATCTTTAGCGATGTAAGAATTAATCTCATCATAGCTGTCTGCAAGGTTGATTACAGACTTGATTCCTGCAAGATGCATAAGCGTATCTGCTGTGCTTGCTCTGTTATTCTCGTTGTTGATTGGACTTGCAGAGCGATAGAGCTTACCCTTTCCAACGCCTTTTGTTGTGATCTCTCTAAAGTTTGCAAATACCTCATTTGAGCTGAAGTCGTTTCTGTTGTTTGAGTATGAAAGTGAGTTAAGAATCTGTGTATCAAGTGCACCACCCTTCTTTGCAAGCGTGATAATCACAGTATCGCCGACTTTGAGGTTTGCAACCTCGTAAATCTTGCCGTAGTTGATACATGCAGCAATCTCCTTATGCGTAGGATATGCCCTTAGCATCACCTCGCCCTTCTTTACGTAGTAACCGTTGAAGAATGGAACGTCTTTGAATTCATAGCCATTGCTGAAGTAGAGATTAACAGTATCTCCAAGTTCATAGCCGTCGTTGAACATCTTCTCGATTGTGATGTCTAACTTAGCATGCCCGTACTTCTCGAACTCTGTGATAGTACCAGTCTCAACGCTTGGTGCCTTAAACGCAGAGCATGAGCTTAAAACCAGCACCAAAAATGCAACCAAAAATGTTATTGAATGCTTTTTCATATACTCTCCTTTGATCCCTTCTTTCTACTCACAAGGAATCCTGCAAACATAATAAGTCCAAATAGGATTAAATAAAATCCCACTGGGAAGGCAAAATAGCCTGCCTTTTTAGCCTCAAGGTATGGTTCAATACCGTGTGCATAGATTGCCGCAAAACACATAAATAATGAACAAATTATAGCAAGGATTGGAATCACAAAGCGTTTGAATATACCAAGATCCTTACTCTTTTTGATAAAGCAGACGAATATTGGAATGTAGAAGCCGTAAATCGTTATGATTGGAAGCTCTGATGAATCAAATCCAAACACGCCAAACCAGTTGTACGCGGCAAGATTTGAAAGATAGAAGTATAAGAACCACACAGCCACGATAAAGAGCCCCATAACAGACGAGTTTGTAGGCATGTTTGTGATGTCGTCAACCTGTGAGTACAATTTAGGATGAGGTCCCTCACCTCTGATTCCAAGCGAGTACATTCCGCGCGTCATTGTAAGCATCAAACCGTTAACTGTACCAAGACAGGATATGGCAACAAAGAGGTTAAGTATCGAGCCAAACGCTTTACCAAAGATGTTAGTAAACGCAACAGCAGCACCCTCCTTCTTGAGCGTTTCGATATCCGTCCCCCCTGCAACACCAATGTAGTAGAATAGGTAAATACATACGATAATTACACCACCGAGGAACAGTGCGTATGGAAGATTCTTCTTTGCATTATGAAGCTCAGCGTTGATGATGGTTGCGAGAATCCATCCTTCGTATGCAAATGCCGTTGATACAACCGCCGCAAATAGCGGATGACCTACAGTCTCTGGTGCAGCCTTGAAGTTAGAAATAAGAGTTGCCTCTTTTGAGAAGATGCCAACAAGAGTTCCAACAACTGCCATAAGTACGAGTGGTACAAGCTTCACAAACGTGGTCGAAACCTGGAACTTACCTGCAATCTTTGGAGACAGTGCATTGATCGTGTAACTTGCACAGATGATGAATAGAGAAAGCGCAAAACACTCAGGGCCAATCGAACAGCCCCCTTGTTCCACTGGAATCATAAGTTTGATTGATGGAAATGTGCTTGTGAGGAATACAAGAATATATCTTGCCGAAAGCCACACAAGTGCACTCGTCATGCCAGGATAGTAAATTGTCACTGCAAACCAACCTACATAATAGCCGTACTTCTTGCCAACAAGCGCCTCAGCATAGTCTACAAAGCCATTGACCTTCTCATAGCGTGTTGCCATTGTTGCAAAAGCGCTGATACAAACGAGCATTACGGCACCACCGATAATCCATGCGATAATACCAAGTTGTAAATTACCGCCAGTATTCTGTAGGATCGTCTGTGCCTTAAAAAACACTCCGCTTCCAACCACAATGCCAACAACCATACATATAGCTGTTACAAGTCCATACTTTTTAGTAAGTTGATTTTCCATTCCCTCCACCTCTTCTTGTATATAAATTACAGTAAAATTTTTTATTATTTAATTACTATATTTACGATTTTGCCAGGAATCGCGATCTCTTTTACGATGGTATGCCCATCAAGATACTTCTTTACGTTCTCCTCGCTCTTTGCAGCATTCAGCATATCCTCACTCGTTGCGTCTGTTGATACAGAGATGCTTCCTCTGAGCTTTCCGTTCACCTGGACGCCAATCGTGATTGTGTCATCCTTACAGAGCGCTTCATCGTATGTAGGCCATGGCTGTTTTGTAACAGATGGCTTTTCTCCAAGCATACTCCACATTTCCTCAGCAAGGTGAGGTGTATATGGCGAGAGTAATAGCGTTAGGGTCTTAACCGCTTCTCGTGGTGCTTTTTGAAGCTTAACAAGGTCATTTACGTACACCATAAGGGCTGAAATGCCTGTGTTAAAGTTAAGCGTGTCTGTGTCCTCTGTAACCTTTTTAATAGTCTTATGCATGAGCTTACGAAGATCATCTGTCATCGTTGCGTTGTTATCCAAGGATGTTGCGATTTTCCATACCTTCTCAACAAAACGCCAGAGTCCGATAAGTCCATCAGTTTGCCATGGCTTTGACATCTCAAGAGGACCCATGAACATCTCATAGAGGCGCATTGTGTCAGCTCCATATTCGTTGATTATATCATCAGGATTTATCACGTTCTTAAGGCTCTTTGACATCTTTGCAATAACCTTTTCAAGTTCCGCGCCGTCTTCCTTAAAGTAGTACTTTCCGTCTTTCTCTTCAACCTGATCTGTAGGAACAAGAACGCCGTTGTCCTTTCTCTTAAATGCAAATGCTGTGATCAATCCTTGATTGATTAGTTTCTGGAATGGCTCCTTTGTGCTCACAAGTCCAAGATCGTATAGGACCTTGTGCCAGAATCGTGCATAAAGCAGGTGTAATACCGCATGCTCTGCCCCTCCAACATAGAGGTCTACAGGCATCCAATACTGCTCTTTCTCCTTTGATACAAACTCGCGCGAATTATGTGGATCTAGGTATCTAAGATAATACCAGCATGATCCTGCCCACTGTGGCATCGTATTAGTCTCACGCCTTGCCTTTCCTCCGCAATGAGGGCATGTAGTCTCAACAAACGACTTTTCATGCGCAAGTGGACTCTCACCGTCATCTGTAGGCTCGTATGTCTTCACGTTTGGAAGTAAAAGTGGAAGATCCTTCTCATCAAGTGGAACTATTCCGCATTTATCGCAGTGTACAAGTGGAATTGGCTCTCCCCAGAAGCGCTGACGTGAAAATATCCAGTCTCTGAGTTTGTAGTTTACGGTCTTCTTACCGCACTTATTTGCCTCAAGCCACTCTATCATCTTGTCGATTGCTTCTTTCTTACCAAGGCCGTCAAGGAAGCCTGAATTTACGTGTTCACCGTCCCCCTCGTACACCTCTTCATCAACGCTTTTTGGACTCTTTAACACGCCAATTATAGGAAGATTGAATTTTTTTGCAAAGTCCCAGTCGCGCTTATCGTGTGCAGGTACAGCCATGATTGCACCCGTTCCGTATGATGATAGTACATAATCGCTTATCCAAATTGGAACCTTCTTGCCGTTAACAGGATTGATTGCGTATGATCCGATGAACACGCCTGTCTTATCCTTCTGAAGGTCTGTTCTATCAAGATCGCTCTTCTTTGCAGCCTCATCCTGATATGCTTTAACCTCAGCTTTTTTATCATCTGTTGTTAATTTCGATACAAGGCGATGCTCAGGAGATAGCACAAGATAGGTTGCACCAAAAAGGGTATCAGGGCGCGTTGTGAACACCTCAATCTCATCACCCTCTTCGCTTTTGAAGTAAACAGCAGCACCTATAGACTTACCAATCCAGTTGCGCTGCATAGTCTTTACACTTTCAGGCCAGTCGAGTGTATCAAGATCTTCAAGTAGCTTCTCGGCATAATCTGTGATCTTAAGCACCCACTGTCTTATTGGGCGTCGTGTGACAATGTTACCACATCTTTCGCACTTTCCGTTAACTACCTCTTCGTTTGCAAGTCCTGTCTTACAATGTGAGCACCAGTTGATTGGCATTTGACTCTCGTATGCGAGTCCTTTTTTATAAAGCTGTAGGAATATCCACTCAGTCCATTTGTAGTAGTCAGGATCGCTTGTTTTAATCTCTCTGTCCCAGTCGTATGAGAATCCGAGCGCCTTAATCTGCCTCTTGAAGTTCTCTATGTTTTTATTCGTGGTGATCTCAGGGTGTGTGCCTGTCTGGAGGGCATAGTTTTCTGCAGGGAGTCCAAACGAGTCGAATCCCATTGGATGAAGCACATTATAGCCACACATTCTCTTAAAGCGTGAGTAAATGTCCGTGGCTGTGTAGCCTTCAGGATGCCCCACGTGTAGTCCTGCGCCCGATGGATATGGGAACATATCTAGAATGTAGAGTCGTTTCTCCTTAGGAACACTCTCATCCTCAACTGCCTTATAGGTGTGATTATCTTCCCAATACTTCTGCCATTTCTTTTCTATATCTTTAAATGGATATGATGTAGTTTTTTCTGATGCCATATTCTACTTATTCTATAATAAAATTTTAATCTTTTGTAGTCATTATTTTCTGTGGTTTTAATTTGCGATTCTTTGTATAATAAAATTGATATGTATTTAGATGCAGAGGTAATCAAAACCAATAGCGACGGCACAGTTCTTTTAAAAGCGGATTGTAACAAGTCTTGTTCAACCTGCAAGGGTACCATATTCTGTAAGCAAAAGGATACAACATTTTCTGCAAAGTACAGCGGTGGAAATCTTGATAAAGACAACAGAGTACGAGTGTATCTTCCGCCACGTCAAACCATAATTGCAACGGCGCTTCTATTCTGCCTTCCAATAATCATAATGGGCGCATTTTTGCTTCTTGGACAGTTAAAAGTGCTTGGAGAAATGCTATCTGCAATCCTTGCAGTGCTCGGGCTGCTCCTCTCATACATCATACTTTTTGTAATCAACAGACATTCAAAGGATCACAACCTTCCCACGATAGTTGAAGTGTATGAGTCTTAACGTCACTCAGGAACAAAAACAGCTACAAACTCAAACATTAAACCAATCTCTAATCGAAGCGCTGAACCTCCTTACAATGCCAAGTGCGGATTTGGAGGCTCATCTTGAGGAGGAATGCGAAAAGAATCCGCTTCTTAAAATCACACGTAAAAGCAACGTGAGGGATATAAATGCATCCTACGTATCCCCATCATCAATTGAGAAGAGCAACAACTATCAGGCGATGTTAAACCAAGTGCCAAGCCTCGATGAGACCCTCCCTGATACGCTAAAGTCACAGCTTAACACTCTCATTCTTGATAAGGATGAAAAAACTATCGGCAAACTCATAATATCTGCACTCGATGAAAACGGACTTTTACATGCATCAAAAGAAGAACTACTTAAAAATATCAACGCCAAGGATAAATACGAAATCTTTGAAAAAGTGCGTGAACTGATCAAGGGTTTTGATCCTCAAGGTTCGGCATCATACACAGTCTGGGAAGCCATGAAATGCGCCCTTGATGCATTAAAGTCACAGGGTAAAATCACCGAAAAGGAATATGAGCTTACAGAGCCACTCATAAGCGAGGAAGGCTTCAGTTTGATTGCCAAGGGTAAGGAAAATGCCATTGCGCGTCACCTCAATGTAGACACGGAGAGAGCTAAGGAAATACTCTCGATAATCAAGTCCCTCTCCCCATATCCTGGAAGCGGATACAGTGCCGCTCCTTCTACATACGTGCTTCCTGAAATCTCTATAAAAAAGAACAAGGACGGCTCACTCACCGTATCCCTGATGAACGACTTTATCCCGAGCATCACCATAGACGATGAATACATCAAGCTTCTGAACACCACGGATGACCCAAACACAAAAAAGTATCTTGATTCAAATAAAAAGAAGGCAGAGAGCCTCATTTCAGCCCTGGAGGAACGCGACAACACGCTTCTATTGATTGGAAGAGTGCTTGCATCAAAACAATACGGCTTCTTTACAAAAGGTCCCTTCTACATTGCGCCACTCACGCTTAAAGAGGTTGCAAACGAGATCAACAGGGATGAATCCACAATCTCAAGAATCACATCATCAAAGTACATCGAAACTGACTTTGGAATATTTCCACTCAAAACTTTCTTCTCAAGAAGTGGCGGCACCACATCGGATGGAAGTGCAATCTCACGTGATAAAATCAAACTCATCCTTAAAGAGATAATCGAAACATACGAAAAAGAAGGCAAACGACTCAGCGATGAAAAACTCAGAGCTGAACTTGAAAGGAAAGACATCAACCTCTCCCGCCGCACAGTGAACAAATACAGACTTGAACTTGGACTTTAAACATAGATTCACCTAATCTTTGCCTCACTATTCTTTTGCAATTCAAAGCCTTTATTTTATATTATACACAGTAGGAGTAAACAATGAAGAAGTTCTTAGAAGAGTTTAAAGCGTTTGCACTTAAGGGCAACATGGTAGACATGGCTATTGGTATGATTATTGCAACTGCATTTTCTGCACTTGTAAAGTCGCTTACAGAAACTATCATCAATCCGTTTATCGGTCTCTTGTTTCAGGTGAATCTTGATAAAGTAGGCCTTAGAATTGCTTTTGGTGAAAAAGAGGTATTCTTTGCATTCGGCACGTTTGTAAGCGCAGTGATCAACTTTATAATACTTGCATTTGTACTCTTCTGCTTTTTAAAAATAGCAAACAGATTCAAGAAAAAGCCTCTCCCCCCTCCTGCCCCAACAACAAACGAAATCCTTACAGAAATACTTGATGAGGTTAAGACTTTAAAATTAGAGAACAGCAAACGAGATTAAACAACAAGGTTAAGCCTTGCGATAAGCGAGATCTTGCCCCACGGTGATGTTCCACGCATAGCAAAGTTATCAATATTGCTGTCAGAGAGCCAATCCATGTCGTATCTCACTCCAAGGTCTACCTTTGGTGATGAAAGAGCAGCACTCAAGAAAGCTGCAGAGATTGTAAAGTATCCTTCTACTCCAAGCCCAACATTCAAAAGATGATGCTTATTTACGCTGTCTATCACCCAGTTATAGAGCGCCGAACTCTCCACCTCAAACGTAAAGCGGTTAATTGCAAACGGGAAGTAATCAGAGATGATCTTATCAACAGCAAACGAAAAGAGAACAAGCTTCACCTTAACTCCTGCGCCAAGTAGGTGTGAGTAAGCCTCTGATGCTTTATTAGTATACTCCTTTTCGCCGTTCATGTTGTATCCCACACCAAACGAAAGCTTTAAAGGTAAGTTAAATGTTGCTGTAGGCAGGTTCTTCACAGGGATAATGCGAGGAATATAGAAGTTTGCATATGCGTTTGTTAAAAGGAAGAACGGATTTGTATACGTGGTCTCTTTGAGGTTCAAATTCGCGCCTATCTGCCATCCTGCATATTCCTTAAAACCATAGCCTCTGCTCTTAACCGAGCTGTAGTGAGCATCAAATGAGCCGTAGAAGCCCTTATTGACGATATCAAGTGTACCGATGAAGCGGTGTATCCACCCAAAAGTTAGCGATGCCTTAATGTAGCTGTTGCTCGTCTTGAACTTGTACTTGTAGTCGGATGTCATAAAAAAGTCCGTAAAGAACGACATTCCTGTTGTTTTATCAAAGTAGAGTAGCGGACGGATGCCAAAGTAAAGCTTAACAGGAAGAGCGTCAAATTCCCAGCCAAGCTCGAATGAGAGCCTGTTAGTCTCAAACCATTTATTGACTCCTCCTCTCACATACGGCCTTGGATTGTATGAAATTGAGATGTTGCTCTGCATGCTCTCTGTAGGGTCTGCACTGATGAATGAAAGTCCTGCCTCAAGTTTTAGAGCGCTATCCTTTCTGTCGTATGAAAGTGGAATCAATGCACCCTTTCTCACAAACGGTACTGAATTGATAAAGCGTGAGTAATGGCGTGGCTCTGCAAGCTTCATAACACTATAATCCTGAACAGTGCCAATGTAATTCTTGATGCTTGTATCAACTTCGCGCGTTTTAAGATATCCCACGTTCACCACAGTTGACTCTGTAAGTTCCATATCATCAATATGCATTAACGAGAGGCTGTCTGATGTAAACTTACGCGAGATAAAGTAGAGACTATCCTCGCATACTATAGGACTCCATACGCCGCCGTCGATCTCCTTTTTGCCCTCAGCTGATGAGAGTAGCATTCCGCCCTTATTGAAGTTTAGGATTAGTACGTTCGGATATGTGTTTGAGTTACGAACGCTTGCCTTATTCACATAGGACATTGTGATAATAATGTTGCTCTCGTTGATCTTAACGGATGAGAGATTACTCACAAGCTTGCCTGGGAACGAGTAGACGTCGTTCTTGTTGTTTGTCATGTTATGAACAGCAAGTCTAATCTCATTACCATCCCTGAACAGAAACGCAAATGTGCTGTCATCAAAGCTTGCAAACGATAACGCTTCAACGCCGTATGATAGCGGATATGAGTATAAGAGTTCACCCTTAAGGCTGTATGCGACAATGTCGTTATACGCGCCGTTTACCCTCTCGCCCACTATTATTGCCTCACTGCGGAACGAGCTAAAAGCGATGTGTCTTATGTTCTCTAGCGTTAAAATACAGCCGCTTTCCCTCTCATAAACGTGTGCAACGTCATTTGAATTGTACTTTGTTGAATATGCATAGTATCTGCCGTCGTATGAGACTGCAAGTGAATCAAACACGCCACCGATATCAGCAATCTTATCAATTCCTCTTGCGCCGTAACGGTAGATTTCCTTTGTGCTTGTATCACTAAAATAGAAGTTACTGTCTGCAAATTTCAGGCTCTTGTACTCGCCGCTGCCTCCAAGTGCTTTTTTTGGATACACTATGTCACCAGGATACGGAAGGGATGCTATAAATGCCCTCCACGCATCGGATACATCCATATCGTAAATTCGCGTAAATAGGTACGGGAAACTGAACATGTTACCAAAACCCGCGATGAACTTATAGAACTTCTTTGTACCATACTCATGCCTTAAAAAGTCTATAAATGCACCACCTGCGATGTATTCAAACTCCGGTATTGGATCTGTTTCATTCCATCCCATAAGATAGCGCCACTCAGGGAACTTCTGCTCGTGTAGAGCCTGTCTTAAGCGTGATGTGACAAATGGATTGTTAAGGCGTCCATCCGTCCCCCTGCTTTCAAATGCAACCGCAAGCCCTTCAATTATAAAGTTAGGAAGGAACATGCCGTTTGAGAAGTAGTCGCCAAAGAATACGCTTGCCCCTTGCATTGTAGGGTCATGAATCTTAAGAGTGTAAGCATGAACAACCTCGTGCTCGAATGTAGAGAGTAGTGTATCCTTAAACGATGAAAGCGACCCCTCATCAGGAGATGTCACGTACAAAACCACATGCGACGATGTATACGGCGTATAGTAAGCGTTAAGCGACGCGCTTTTATCCGCTGTGAGCACCACACTGAGACGCCCTGCATTCCAAGGCGCTCCAAAGTACTCGATTAGATCGTTATAAGTATTCTCCGCATGCTGGTATAGATGTAAAGCTTCTTTTTCTAAGTTCTGTGGATAGATGAATTCAAAATGCTCAGTCTTAATTGACGATAAAGAATAAACACCATCGTACGCACTGTCGATTATTAAAGGTTCTGCAAATGTTGGAAAAATACAAATACACAAGATGCCAAGTATTAACAGAAGTTTTTTCACTTGCCTCTCCTTATAAAAAAAACGCGCCAGGATGGAATCGAACCAACGACTCACAGCTTAGAAGGCTGTTACTCTATCCCCTGAGTTACTGGCGCAACACGATATTATCGATTATAAAAAATTTTATTCTTATTTTCAACACATGACGCGCTTTTACCGCTCACACTCTTCATAATCGTGGTCAAAACGCATCATGGATTCTAATTTACTGTTGATTCTTACTTTTATAATTCTTGATGATTTCAAGATACCTTTCTTGCACTTCCTTAACTCTATCCTGCCATGTGCTATATATTGTAACTCGTGCCTTTTCTCCAATCGCTTTGTGTTCATCCTGATGAGTAAGCGCCCATTTGATGGTATCAGCAATGTCCTCAGGATTATCCTTTGCAGTGTAGCCGTTAACCTTATTCTCTACGCCTTCTGATGTCACAGAGCCCTCGCCAAACAGGGTTGGAACATTAAAGTACGCAGCCTCACGTTTAACAATACAAGCCGTATCATAATACGATGGAAATAGTAGCATATACGAAATTGCATACATACCTGCAACTATGCTTCTGTCTACAAGCAAACCTGTAAAGATGAATGAATCGGTCATATTGTTCTTCTTCACAAAGTTCTTGTACTTATTTAAGTGTGGCCCCTGACCTACAAACACAGCCTTAAATTTAGTTCCGTTGTCGTGTAGGATTTTAAGCGCTTCAAGCACGTGCGGAAGGTTCTTTTTGTTGTGTTGTTGCCCAACATAAAGAAGGATTGGATCCTTGTTGTCCTCACCTACGATCGCCTTTGCTTTTTGTATGATAGATGCCTTTTGATCCTCAGAATCAACCTTAAAGTCACAGGCGTTATTACATATTTCAATGTTGGATCCAAAGTTGTATGGCGGTCTTTCGAACACCTTCTTTGACGTTGATGACACAGCCCAGAGAGAATCACACTGGCTGAATACCTTTCTGATCGACTTTAAAAACGCATTTGTAATAAACTTTGAGTTGTGAGTTGCAGACATAATGTCGTAGTAGAACTGCGAGTGGATTGTACCCACAGTTGGCACGTTCTGCATCTTTGCAATCTTAAGTCCCATCTTGCCCGTGTAAAACGGCGAGTGGATATGGATTATATCAAACTTGATCTTGTTGATGTTGTCGTAATCCTTTTTTGTAATCCTAAGAATGCCATATGGGCGTGAGAATGCAAACTTGATCACCTTGAGTCTGTAGACGTTAGTTAAATGATTCTTTTCATCATAATGCGTCTTTTTAGCATCGCCGTAGTCCCCTGCGATCACATAGACTTCGTTGCCCATCGCCTCGAGGTTCTTCTTGTAATTTAACACAACTGACGCCACCCCATCCATTAAGGGTGGGAAGGCATCAACAAATAATCCAATAACCATATAATCCTACTTAAAAATTATTTTACTATTGATGGAACGTAATTCTTTGGAACTGAGTAATCAAGCATCCTAATAACAGTTGATGCAACTGATGCAATACCAAGTCCACTCTCAAGCTCTTTACTGTATTCACCGTTGTATGATGGATCATATACGATAAATGGAACAGGATTGAGCGAGTGGCTAGTCTTTGCCTGTGGAGCACCGTTCTCCTTAATCTTTACACTGCCATCCTTCTTATGCTCAAACATGTCGTCAGCATTTCCGTGATCTGCTGTAATTAGAAGAACGCTTCCTGTTTTCTCTGCAACTTCCTTAAGACGTGCAAGCTGAAGATCAAGCGCCTCCATTGAACAAAGAACAGCCTCGTATACTCCAGTGTGACCAACCATATCACCGTTTGGGTAATTTAGTTTAATAAAGTTCCACTTACCACTTTCAATTTCCTCAATCACGCGGTCTGTGATCTCTGCACACTTCATCCATGGACGCTGTTCAAATGGTACAATATCTGATGGAACTTCAGCGTACTCCTCAAGCTTTTCATTGAATTTTCCGCTCTTATTGCCGTTAAAGAAGTAAGTAACATGTCCGTACTTCTGCGTTTCTGAAATCGAGAACTGTTTCAGTCCTACATCGCAAAGGTGCTCTGCAAGCGTCTCTGTAATTTCAGGAGGTGATACAAGGTAGTGATGTGGAACGTGTAAGTCGCCGTCGTACTCCATCATACCTGCATACTCAACTTTTGGATAACGTACACGGTCGAACTCAGTAAGGGTTTCGCTCTCAAATGCCTTTGTAATCTCAAGCGCTCTGTCTCCTCTGAAGTTAAAGAGTATAAATGAATCGCCATCGTTTACCTTGCCAACAGGCTCGCCGCTATCATCTGCAATCACAAACGGTGGAAGATCCTGATCTATTGCGTGCGTCTCTTCACGTAGCGTCTTTATAGCCTCAATGCTGCTCTTGAACTTTCTTCCATCTCCAAGAACGTGGATATGCCATCCGTCTTCAACCATCTTCCAGTTGGCATTGTACCTGTCCATAGTGATGACCATACGACCACCGCCTGAAGCGATACGAGCATCAAATTTATCATCGCTGATCTTTTTAAGGAAATCCTCAAATGGTTCAAAGTACTCAAGGGCGCTTGTTTCTCCAACATCACGTCCATCAAGAAGGGCATGAATGCGTACCTTACTAACTCCATCCTTCTTGGCTCGCTCTACCATTTTATAAAGGTGATTTATATTTGAGTGAACATTACCATCGCTCATTAGCCCTAAGAAATGCAATGTACTCTTATTGTTAATTACGTTGCTAACAAGCCTCTTCCAGGTGTCACCCTCAAAGATTTTACCACTCTCGATGGCCTCCTCTACAAGGCTTGCACCCTGTGAAAATACACGGCCTGCGCCCATTGCATTATGGCCAACTTCACTATTACCCATATCCGCATCTGATGGAAGACCTACAGCCTTTCCGTGTGCCTTAAGTGTGGTATTAGGACAGTTCTTCAAGAACCAATCCAATGTTTCTGTATGTGCATTTTTGACGGCATCTCCATCGCTAAACTTACCGATTCCGACACCGTCCATAATAACTAGAACAACAGCTCCTTTACGGTTAATTTTGTTTAATTTTACAATCTTTTCCATAAAAGAGAATATAACATAATTTATTTCATGTGTACAGAATTATTCCGGTATCACTCTGATGGTTTTGATAGCTCCTTCGCCCTCAGATTCTGTCCTGACGCCATCAAAATTATCAAGTGCACGGTGTACAAGTCTTCTTTCGTATGAATTCATTGGCTCAAGTAGTGCGCTATGCTTTGTAGCTTTAACACGTTTTGCAACGTAGTATGCTGTCTTAATTATGCTGTCTTCTTTTCTATTTCTATAGTTTTCTGCATCAAGCACAACTCTCTTATAAGTGTTGTCATTCATCTTGAGGTAGAATGCATTGACTATCACCTGGAGTGCATCAAGGTTCTGTCCGTGGCGGCCAATAAGAAGTGCAGAATCATCGCAGATTAACGTGATTGTAAGCTTCTCATCCTCTCTTGATGCAATCTCGAACTGTAGTCCTGTAAATCCAACCTTTGATGCAAGCTCAACAAGAAAATCAACGATGTTCTCCTCAAGCTCGTTCTCTGGAAATGGACTTGATGATACGTTTTTTTGAACGTGCTCCTCTTCTGCTTGTACCTCTATAGGTTCATCGCTTTTTGCAAACTGAGAAAGTCCACCTTCATCTGCGTTATTCTCACCAACGTATACTCTGATTTTTACAAATCCCTTTTTGAAAAACCCCTTTTTAGAACTCTCAAGTACTTCAACATCGAAGTCCTCTCTCTCTATATGTAAATCGTCTATTGCCTTATTAATAGCGTCTTCTTCTGTCTCTCCGCTGTAATCTTTAAACATTTATTTTCTCTCCTTTTTTTTCGCTTTTGGTGGAAGAACTCCTGTGTATAGAGTTGGCTTGTTCTCTTTATCCTCTCTTATCTTCTCTTCAGCCTTTGCTCTCTTCTTTTTCTTTGTAACTATATTTGTAATAAGCTGTTGAACTATCGAGAATACGTTTGACATTGTCCAATATAACAAAAGTCCCGATGATGTGTTATAGAGCATAAAGAAGAATATAATTGGGAATCCATACGTCATAAACTTCTGCATTGCGTTGCTCTGACCTGCTGTTGAACTCTTCTGTGTGTATACCATCAGGAATATCATTGTTGCAAGATAGATGATAGGCATAAGGTGGAATTCAGTGCCCATAAATGGAATCGAGAATGGGAAGTTGAAGAGCGTCTCTGGGCTAGAAAGGTCTGTAATCCATCCTGGAATGAACATAGCACCTCTTAGCTCAAAGTGCTTATTTAGAAGGCCGTACATTGCAAGTAGAATCGGAAACTGAATAAGCATTGGAATAAAGGAGAGGAACGGATGAATATCAGCTTCTTTATAGAGATTGAGTGTAGCCTCATTCATCTTCTGAGGATCATCCTTGTACCTCTCTTTAATCTCATTAATGCGTGGTGTGAGTTCACCCATCTTTGCAGATGAATTCATGCTCTTCTGCTGTAGTGGGAATAGCAACAGCTTGATTAATATTGTAAGAAGAATAATCGATATACCCCAGTTTGGAATGAGCTTATAAAAGAACGTCATTATCCATTTTAATATAGTCTGTAACCATACAAGGCTACCTCCTGCCTCAAGCCCACGCTCAAAGTACAGGTTCTGAACGCCAAATGAGTTGTCCTGTGCTCTATTAAACACATTCATCTTATTCTTAAGCTGAGGTCCAAGATAGATGTTAAATACGTCGCTGATGTTACCATTCTCTGCCTTTCTCACAAGGAACGAGCGTGACTCGAGATTTCTCTCCTTCTCAGACCCTTTCTGAGATGCGCTAATATGGAAGTTGCTACTCTGCTGTGGTGCAATGATGTATGAGAAGTACTTTCCTGTAAGCTCAAGCCATTGGAATGGATCCTCGTATGTGAAAATACCGCCTGAGAAGCCTAAAGAGCGTGGTTTCTTCTTGTTCTCAAACTTTAAGTAGAACGTTCTTGTATTCTGTCTAGCCTGCCTACTTGTTGACTGTAGGAATGAAGGCCCTAGCTGTGGCTCAAAACCAAGTGAGTATGCATAACCGTTAAAGTTCACGTTGCTTCCTCTTACTGGAATCATGTCAACCTTGATTGCAAACATATACTCGCTATCGCCGATTCTGAATGTCTTTCTAATCTTAACTACGTTGTTTGGATCTTCATCAACATAGAATTCTTTTTCAAAAATCACGTTGCCATCTTCAACTTTATAATCAAATACATCGTTAATTGGCGTTGGATTTACAAAGACGCTTCTTCCTTCATATAGTAGGAATGCTCTGTCGCTATCTTTTGATTTTAAAAGAAGGTCAAGTTCCTCTCCATTTTCGCTATAATCTTTTAATATGATTGATTTTACAGATGCACCCTTGGTGTCAAAAATAATTCTGTATATGGAAGTTTCAAATTCAACGTCTTCTCTTATTGAATCTTGATTAACAGGTGTTAAGTGCTTTTTATGTAGGTTTTCTAAGTCAACAGTTGGTTCTGTCTTATTCTCTTGAGTTGTCTCTGTTACAGTTGCAACTTTATCAACATTTTTATCTCTTGTGGTGAAGTAAAGTAAAACTCCTAAGAGTGCAACAACCACGATAGAAGTGATTGCAATCAACAGTGGTTTTTTCATATATCAATACCTCTTGTTATTAAGTTATTGTGCATCAACAATCTTTCTATTTTAGATTTAAGTGTAAAGTAGTCGTTTTCCTTCTCTACTTTATTCACTGCAATAACAATATCGTATCCAGGTATTAGATTCTCACAATGTCTAAAAATTTCTCTAACTCGTCTTTTAAGTAAATTTCTTTCCACTGCATTGCCATAACCATGCATTGGTATAATCAGCAACCGTGTAATATTTACACCATTTTCGATAGCGCGCAGGGTAAAGCCGCCTTGACGTTTTACCCTTGCTTTGTCAAAAACATTGTTGATGTCGCTTTTACGCTTCAAAGGAATAAAAGATTTTCTTTCCTTATTTTTCAAAATAGTAAATCAATATGGTTTTTTCTCATCGCTAACTGTAAGCTTCCTTCTACCCTTAGCTCTGCGGCGAGCTAAAACGAGTCTTCCGCCCTTTGTAGCCATACGTGCTCTAAAGCCAAATTTTCTTGTTCTTTTTGTCTTACTTGGCTGGTAAGTTCTTTTTCCTTTATTACTCATAGATTTTCTCCATTGTTATAATTTTTTACATTAATAGCAGTTTAAATAGCAAACATTTGTATGCCTGATACTCAAACTATCAACACGCAAGTTAAAAGTATATGTCAATTTATTTAATTATTCAAGATTTCCACTCCACTTTATTAATCACTACTTTGCGAAATATTGTGTTGATATTCAATATTATTTGATCGTTAAATCGATCTATATTTCCTCTCTCATCCATTTTGTTAAGTTCATCTATTGTCTTTTTAAGACTCTTATCCCTCTTTATCACGAGTATATTTTCAAGCTTATTATACTTGAATTCCTGCTTTATCTCATATGGATAGATCTTCGATATTACATCAGAGCGCCTCTTTCCTTCAAACGTGTTGTACTCATCTATCCTAAAGTTATCGGGGATGATCCTGTCCCAATTTTCACTTATCACAACGAGTTTAGTTCTCTTTACTCCGTTAGTTTTGCAGAATGTTTTCATTAGATTTTCTATATTTTCTGCACTCGGCGCTAAATCATCGTAGTCTTCAAAGTACTTCTTTGTCATAAATTCTAATGGATCAATCTTCATAGCTTTTCTATATTTCCATCGCTGATTTTATAATAAAGTGACTTTGTTTGAGAGAGTTCAAAGTAATTTTCATCTGGTAAAAATGTTAAAAACATCTGCGAGAATCCATCAAGATTTTCAAAGAATATTTTACGTCTTGCCTTATCGAGTTCCAAGAAAACATCATCAATCAATATAAATGGTTTTCGATTGTTATTCTCATAAAGATACTTAACCTCTGCAAACCTATAGAGAAGCGCAAGAAGACGAAGTTGACCCTTCGATGCATAATTTACATAGTTATGAATGCCTTTTTTAATGACAAAGTCATCCCTATGAATTCCTTTTCTTGTGACCTCAGCAAATATATCACCTTCTGTATTGTCTTTAAGAATTCGAAGAATAGTTTCTTTATCCTCAGCATCAAGATTTTTTTTATATTCAATCTCAATTCTGTTCTCTTTTTCAAAGAATATTCCGTAATACTTTTTAATAATCTCGTTTATGCTATTAACCGCTTTTCTTCTTTTTACTTGTATCTTTTCATTAAGCTCTGCAAGCATTTCATCGTTTATAGAAAATAGACTTTTATCCTCAATTTTTAGAAGTTTGTTGCGCTCTGTAATTATGCTTTTATACTTTTTAATAAGCAACAGATACTCTTCATCACAAAGCGATATTACCTGATCAAAAAACTTTCTCTTTTCAGATGGCGTTCCTGTGATAAAATCAATATCTTCTGATACAAATACTATCGTTGGAAAGTTATAGATCAAGTCGCGCCTATCTTTTATTAGCTTATCATTTATAAAAAACTGCTTCTTATCATTTTTAAACTCAGCTCTTATATTATAAATTTTTTCATCATCATTGACCGTACATTTAACTTCAAAGTTGTCCTTTTTATTATTTACAATGTACTTTGTATCCTTGGTTCTAAAAGAGGAGCCTGTGAAACAATAATAAATACTTTCGATAATGCTTGTTTTTCCCTCTCCATTATTGCCAAGAAAAACCACGTACTCACTATCAGTATTTATATTAGTTTCGTTCAGCCCCCTAAAATTTTTTATACCAAGATTTGTAACTTTCATTAATCTAGATTCATTGGCATGATGATGTGACAATACCTTTCTTCATTTGTTGGAATCAATTTGATTGATGTTGTCATGTCGTTAAATTCCATCTTGAAGTAGTCACATGTGAATGCTCTTACCTGGTTCACTATGTATTTATAGTTGACAGCAAACTTCACTTCATCTCCATCGTAATCTGTGGCAATTTCATCAGAAGCCGAGCCTAACTCATTATCAGATGCAGATATGACTGTCACACCGTTTTTAATAGTGATGATAATCTTTTTATTTACATTATCAGCCATCAAAATTACACTTTTAAGTGCTCTATTCATATCCTCAACCTTATAAACTATGCTATGCATTCTTGGAGTATTAAGTACTTTTTGATAGTTAGGAAATGATCCTTTAAATAGAACGCTGTAGATGATCGTATCATCATTCCTTACAAAAATCACATTGTCTTTAATATAAATATCAAGTATCTCTTCATTTTTAAAAATCTTAACAACTTCTTTTAAAAACTTGTTTGGAATAATAACACTCTTATCTTCAAGCTTTGATTTTTCCTCAATTTTACCTTCAACATAGGACATGCTCTTTCCATCTGTTGATACCATATAGATATTATTATCTTTCTTCTCAAGATAGACGCCAGTATAAATTGATTTTGTATCATCACTTGCATTATCGCTTACGGAGATAATAGCCTGATTTATCATTTTTACAAATTCTTTACTATCAATTTCGATGTGCTCTTTAACACCAATTTCTTCTTTCTTCTCAAATGTTTGAGCGTTGTTGTATTTAATTTTAAAGCTTGCAAGGCGTGAATCACTCTTAATAGTTACAAATTCGATATCCTTCTGCTCTACTATAATTTTTTCATCAGAGAATGTCTTTATAATATTTAGAAACTTATCACAAGGAAGAGCAATACTCCCATCCTTTTTACCCTCTACTTCTATATTAGAATCAAAGCCAATTTTACCATCTGTAGCTCTTACATTTAGATTGTTGCCATTTAAATCAAGCAGTATAAATGATGTGGAAGACAAAGACTTCTGAGAACAGAAATCATATGCATTCTGTATTGTATTTTGAAAATTGGTTGAATCACATAAAAACTTCATTTGGTTATCTCCTTACTTTATTACTATACTTTTGTATATATAATGATAATAATGTACCACAAAATTGTGAATAAAACAATTATTTTATTGTAATATAAGAAGTTAGATTATTGAACAACCTGTGGATGAATTGTGAATTGATGTTGATAAATTTAAAACATTAAGAATTATGGTGTTTATAAATTGTTGATAAACATTTGTTTAGTATACAGCTTTTAAACAAGTTTTAAACTTTTAATCCACAGAAAATCCACAGACTTATCAACAATTTTTAGTTCTCTCTTATTATGTTATTTGAGAGCATTTTTATTGTTTCAGATAGTGTTGTATCCTCTTTCATCTTATTTTTTATCTTATTAATTGAGTGTAGAACCGTAGAATGGTCCCTATTTCCAAAGTAAGTACCAATTTCTGTAAGAGATAGCTGTGTAATATCATGAGCAAGGTAGAATGCAATCTGACGTGGTTCATGTATAGACTTATTTTTCTTCTTTCCTCTTAGATCAATTGATGGAACATCATAGTAGTCGGCAACAGTTTTTATAATTTTTTCTATGCTTACGTTTGATAGATCCTTTGATATAAATATTAAGTCTTTTAGTGTATTTTTTGCATTTTCAATCGTAATTTTCTGATCGATTAATCTTGAGTATGAAATGAGTCTGTTAAGACAAGCCTCAAGATCTCTTACGTTTGATGTAATATTATCTGCAATATAGTTGATAATATCATCGCTGATGTCGTATCCGTTGAGTTTACATTTACTTCTTAGAATTGCAACCTTAGTTTCATACGGTGGTGGCTGGAGGTCTGCAGCAACGCCTGAGTTAAGGCGTGTTGATAGGCGAGGCTGGAATTCTTTAATTGCATTTAAAGGCCTATCTGATGTAAAAATCATCTGTTTATTTGCATCTTTAAGGGAGTTAAATATGTTAAAGAGTGACTCCTGTGTTGATTTTTTTCCCTCGAGGAATTGTACGTCATCAATAATAAGTACATCGACGTTTCTGTATATGTTTTTGTATTGTTCAGGAGTTTTCTTTTCAATCGATTTAATGTATTCATTAATAAAGTACTCACAGGTTACGTACATAACTTTGTACTTGAGTGTGTTTTTTATCTCATTTCCAATTGCTTCTGCAAGGTGAGTCTTACCAAGTCCTACGTTTGAGTAAATTAAGAATGGATTGTATTCACTTGCAGGGTTTGCAGCAATGGCCTTTGCAATGTTGTATGCAAAACGTGAGTTCTCTCCAGGGATAAAGTTATCAAGCGTGTACTTTGGATTAAGGCGTGGAATCTCAGGATTGATAAATTCCTCATTTGTCTGTACTTTCTTATTTACATCATTCTTTTTAACCTTATCATCTGTTTTTTTAGTAGTTTCATGAGATGAAAACTTAACAGCGTTTTTACTCTTAATTAGGTTGATTTTGACACTAAAATTGCCATCTAGAAGGCCTGAACTCAATCTTTCAATTTCCTTGATACTCTCTTTGATTGTGTCTTTTGAAAACTCATCTGTTACATTAAATGTGATTTTGTTCTCTTTAATTTCTACGCTCTCTACTGAATCTAAAGACCTAATTAGAATAGTTTGATTGGTGTCTGATAATTTATCTTTGATTTCTTGTAAATAAGTGTTGCTATCCATAAGTATTATTTTTACATAAAGTTAGGTATTTATTCAACAGAGAAATTTTGATCTATTTATGCGTGAGGATGAGTCTTTTTGTATGTATTTTTGAGGTCTTTAAGGGATAAATGCGTGTAGATTCCTGTTGTTGAGATTGAGCTATGACCGAGTAATTCTTGTAGGGTTCTGATGTCCATTCCATCCTCCATAAGGTGAGTTGCAAATGTGTGTCTCATAGTGTGAGGTGTGATGTTCTTCTGAAGGTTTAGTTCGACCTTTAACTTATTAAATAGCTTGTTGAGTTGATCAAGTGATACCCTCTTTCCTTTTGATGTGATAAAGAGTGCATCTTCATCATCAGGTGCTATTTCATCCCGTAATTTTATGTATTCACGGAGAGCTTTCTCTGCATCAATTGTTATAAAGATGAACCGCTCTTTGTTGCCCTTACCAGTGATTAGAATTTGGGAGTTTTTAAAGTCTATATCTCTCATGTTTATACTTCTGATTTCTGCCCTTCTGGCACCAGTTGAGTAGAACAGTTTTAGTATCGCTGTGTTTCTAATATCATCAAAGTCGTCTTTATCTGAGTAATTGTTGACGACCCTATTAACTTCATCCTTTGTAAGTACGTTTGGAAGTTTTCTTGTGATGTGTGAATTTGATATGTTTGAAAAGGGATTATAACTCACTTTTTTATCCCTATATGCAAGTTTATAAAACCCTCTATAGGTTGCAAGTGATCTATTGATGCTCTTTGGAGAAAGTCCTTGATCCATAAGACTCAAGAGAAACAGTGATGCATCATCAGCTGTTAGTGAGTAAATATCAATATTGTTATTAACAAGATATGAGGATAACTTATCAAGGTCTTCTCTATATGCTATGATAGTATTCTCAGAAAGGCCGTTGATTTTAGTAAGATGAGATAGGTAATTATCTATTTCAAGTCTGATATTTGTATCATCCACCCCTTTTTTACCTCGTAATTTAGAATAACACATTTAAAGGCAAAAGACCTAATTTTAGCGTTTATTTGAGGTCTAAAAAGGGTATTTTTGAGTCAAATTTAGCGTTTTTGATGTTTTTTCAAATTAAAATGTTTCTGTAAATCAGAACAAAAAGGTTAAAATTATTTTGGATGTTTTTATGTGTATACAATAGATCTACAATAAGTGGATGTTAAGAATGATTGATATACAGAAATTATACCTAAAACAACATTAGTATTATATCAATATCCCAACTGCTAGCATAAAAACAATCAATTTTGGTGTTGATAAGAAGTTAAAAAAAAAATTTAAAAAGTTTAATTATAAAATTTAAAAAATAAATGATATTTAACCCCACAGAATATCTCATTAGAATCTTATGTTTTACTCCTTTTAGCAAATTTGTTTGAATTTGAGATGTAATAGTTTCACGTGAAACAATTTGACCATATAAATAATTTTTATTGTTTTAATAGTAAAATAATATCAGAATAATATTGAAATACTATCAAAATTATATTTTAAGACTGTTATGTAGTACATGCATAATGTTAAGAATTTAGATAATGACTATTGTATATGATGGTATTTATCACAGTAAGATCTCGTTTCATTGGATGTTGTTCTCATTATATCCTTTTAATAAAATGTATGAACATCGGGTACTGATGTATGAGGGAATTGGTTAGAGTATCTTCTGTAATAATTAGGGGTGTTTCTGGTAATTTATTATTTATTGAATTATAGGGGGTAAATGTTAAGTTTTTACGATTGATTCTGTTCTGTTTTATAGAAACAAAAGGCGATTGTTTCACGTGAAACAATCGCCAAATGATTGAAAATTACTCAAAATTTACATTAATTACAGTAATTTCAGGGTCAATTTCGTCTTTTAATGCCTGTTCAATGCCGTTTTTTAACGTCATCTGCGAATATGCACAGCCAGCACAATGACCAGTGAGAGCAAGTCTAACTTGCTTCTTTTCGTTATCCCAGCTAATAAATTCAAGGTCACCTGAGTGAGCCTGAAGTGCTGGTCTAAGATTGTCTAATATAACCTTGACTTTATCTTCTAGGTTTTCAGCCATAATTTTACTCCTTATCTCTTATTATATTAATAATATAGTCAAATAATACTAGAATTTCAATATTTATTGAT
The DNA here is from genome assembly GCA_945910645.1 of uncultured Spirochaetaceae bacterium. GTDB lineage: Bacteria > Spirochaetota > Spirochaetia > Sphaerochaetales > Sphaerochaetaceae > UBA9848. The sequence continues at coordinate 98,302 of CAMDZB010000001.1, forward strand.
ATATAATTATGATATGTTTAATAAAAATTTGCTTTCAATTAATAATGATTATTCTCTATTCATGCAGGTTGATGGTAAGGCGTCAGGTGTTGCTGAAGTATCCAAAACTTTTAAGGGAGCAGAAGAAACTATTCTGTTTCTTCCAATAGAAACAGTTAAGCCAAATCCTTACCAACCACGTAAGTATTTTGATGAGAAATCACTCGAAGAATTGTCTGTTTCTGTGTCAAAACACGGCATTCTTCAGCCAATCCTTACTGAGAAAATATCAGACAATGAATACCGTATAATAGCCGGTGAGAGACGTTATAGAGCTGCATTGATGGCTGGATTAAAAACAGTTCCTGTTGTTGTAAGAGAGTTTTCGAACCTCGAGAGAATGGAAATTGCAGTAACTGAAAACGTCCAGAGACAGGATCTTAACCCAATTGAAGAAGCTATGGCATACATGTATCTTTCAACAGAGGGCGCTATGTCTCAAGAGGAGCTTTCAAACCGCATTGGTAAGAGTAGATCGGCAATTGCAAACTCAATTAGGCTTCTACAGCTTCCACAGTCGATGCAGGATGCGCTTCTTGAAGAAAAACTCACAGCAGGGCATGCACGAGCATTACTACAGACAAAGGCGCCTGCAGATAGAGAAACGCTTTTTAATCTTATTATAAATGAAGGATTATCTGTAAGAAGTGCAGAGAATCTCGCAAATGAATTCAACAACGGCGGTAGGGCATTTCATAAGACTTCCGATATCCGTAATGGTATTGCCCTGAGCAGTAAAGGTGACTCAGTATCTGGAAACAACACTCAAGGTGAGAGCCCACGTGATGTCTTTTACGATAGAGAGATTATCACGACCATTCAGGATAAGTTCATCAAGCTTTTTGGAACAAACGTGACTCTCTCTGGAACATTTAATAAAGGTAAGCTTGTGATCTCGTACAACTCATACAGTAACCTTGAGAAGATCTATGAAAGGGCTGGTGGAAGTGCACCTCTTGTGGATGAAGAAGAATAATATTGAAATTATATAAAGAAATCAGAGATTTATATTATAATTATTTAGATTTGATATTAAAACAATATCGAGTCTAAATAATTTTATATTAAAATTAAATTGTTATAATAAATAAATTATATAAGTTATCTATAAATTTTATGTTAATAACATATCAGATTTGTATATAGATAGAATTCTAATATGTAAATTAGCCTGGCAGGAATTTATATATTATGTTGAATTTTGCCCATTTTTTTCGTAAATTCTTATACATGTACACATATGACACAACGGTGATTTCACCATTTTGCGATTCAGATTATTATCTTACAGGCAAGTATTGCTTTTACTATATTCAGGAGGTCGCAGGACGACGAGAGATGAGCGTTGGCACTGGAATTCCTGCGCTTCTTAAAGAGAACAAATCATGGGTGCTTCTATCTACACATCTTGAGTTTTATAAGAAGGTGTATTGGCAGACTCCGATACATCTTGTAACAGAGGGGTATAAGCCTGTTGGTATGGCTGCTCCACGACGAGTTATGTGTGTTGATGATGAGGGCGATGAGGTATTCAGAGGGGATAGCATCTTTGCGGTTGTTGGTATTGAGGATGGGAAGCATAGGTTAATTAAACCAAATGAAGTTACAGACCGCTCAACTTATGATGATGACCCTGCGATCCCATTTGCACCACGCTTTAGAAAGTTCAATATTGATGATTACGGAACATCATATGTGGTCAAGCACAAGGTACTTCATACAGACTGCGACATCAACGGTCACATGAACAACCTAAAGTACACATCATGGATGATTTCATGCCTTCCAAGCAACGTTTTTGAGGGCGAAAACGACGTTCAAGAGATGGATGTTGTGTTTTCACACGAGCTGTATCTCAACGATGAAGTTGATATAAGGGTGTGTTTTGATGAGAAAAACAGCACACCTGAGTCTAAAATCTACTACGTTGCTATCGGGGAAGCATCCTATGGTAAAATCAAAATTGGCAAGGTAAGAAAAGGTAAAATGAGAACAGAATAAGCATCGATTCTGCACTTGTTTAAAATCTAATTAAAATATTGTTTAAAAATTATTGTATTTCTTTTGTCTAAGGAATAAAGTATTCCCGTTATGGAATACTTTCTAATTAGTTTGGCATTGGCTCTAATTTTAGGGCTGCTTCTTTCGCGTGTGGCAAAAAAAGTTGGACTTCCTGCAGTCACAGCATATTTAATTGCAGGAGTGATTCTAGGTCCATTTGTACTTGGTCGATTCGACGTGTACGGACTTGGGTTTACATCTGAAAATTACGTTGCCAACTTTAAGATACTTTCACAGCTTGCTTTAGGGTTTATTGCGTTCACTATAGGCAATGAATTTAGGCTAAAGGACCTTAAAAGTATGGGGAAAGAGGCCATCACTGTTGGTATTCTTCAGGCTGTAATTACAACCGCACTTGTAGATTTAGTGTTGATTATACTTCATTTTATTGCGCCTCATATCATCTCGCTAAGTGCAGCAATTGTCCTTGGTGCAATCGCAGCAGCAACAGCTCCTGCCGCCACTCTCATGGTTGTGAAGCAATACAAGGCAAAAGGGCCACTTACAAAGCTACTTTTGATGGTTGTTGCGCTTGATGACGCTGTAGGACTCGTGCTCTTTTCGGTGTCGTTTGGTATCGCATCAAGCATCGAACTTGGCACAGTAAGCGTATCGTCAATGCTTCTTGAGCCGCTCATAGAAGTGGTGCTCTCAGCAGTTTACGGCGTACTTGCAGGCGTGATCCTTAACTATCTTGAGAAGTACTTTCACTCAAGGAGTAAGCGTCTTTCGCTTGTCGTTGCATTTGTGATGTTAACCTCAGGGCTCAGCATGGTTGAGTTTGACCTCTTTGGCGTTCACTTCTCATCGTCGTTGTTGCTCACATGTATGATCGCAGGAACAACATTCTGTAACATCTGTTCGGCATCAGAAGAGATCATGGATCGTCTCGATCGCTGGACTGCACCAATCAATATACTTTTCTTTGTGATTTCAGGCGCGGAGCTCGACTTCTCAATCCTTGCAAATCCGCTTGTACTATTAATAGGATGCATCTATATCATCACCCGTTCAAGTGGTAAAATCGGCGGATCATACATCAGTACAAAGCTCACCCATTGTTCTAAGGAGATTCAGCATCACCTCGGCATCACACTCCTTCCTCAGGCAGGCGTTGCCCTCGGTATGGCAAACTCAGCCTTAGCGTTCCAGGATGGTAAGATCATCTGTAACATCGTCCTTTTCTCCGTGTTTGTCTATGAACTCGTAGGGCCGGCTCTTACTAAGAATTCGCTTGTTCGTGCAGGGGAGATACAGTTGGATCAGAGGAAGAGTTCGCGAGTCGAGAACTCTTAGGCTTGAGCGAATCTTGAGCGATTCTGCATCGTCAGGCTGGCGCGACTTCATCTCTTGGCCTACTAATTTGCTTTTGAAAGCAGTGACCACAATGTTTTAGTTGCGGAATTTGAAAAGTGCGGGTAAAATAAAGTTAGACTTTAGTTTTATCGGAGATTTGATATGTATATCAAGAGACATTTGGAAAGCGAGGTTCTCAAAGCATCAAAAAATTATCCAGTAGTTATGGTATGTGGTCAGAGGCAGGTTGGCAAATCAACAATGCTATATCACATAAAAGAAAATGACAGAGTATACGTGTCACTTGACGATATAAACGCTCGTCGTCTTGCAGAAAACGATCCAACTTTATTTTTTGAAACATACGGATATAAGCTTATTATTGATGAGTTTCAAAGAGTTCCAGATATACTTCTTGAGATCAAAAGGATTATCGATGAGAGGGCTCTGAAAGGTGATGATAACTCTGGTATGTTCTGGCTTACGGGCTCACAAAAGTTCAAGATGATGAAGAATATTTCAGAAAGCCTTGCAGGACGAGTTGCCGTGTTTGATATGTCGAGTCTCTCATCATCGGAAATAGATGGGAGATACTCACACTGCTTTTCACCTAAAATTGATGTGATTAAGGCTTATCAAGAGGGGCTACATGCTAAAAATATTCACGAAATCTACGAGGCTATTTTTAAGGGCGGAATGCCGAAGCTCATCACATCGGACATAGAAAGAGATAGATATTATGCCGATTATGTTAATACGTATCTTGAGCGAGACATCAAAGATCTCTCACAGGTTGGCAACTTGAGTAAGTTTTATGACTTCTTGGTGCTCATTGCCGCGCGTACAGCACAGGAACTAAAGTATAGCGATCTTGCAAACGCCGTAGGAATTTCAGCCCCAACAATTAAGAACTGGGTAAGCATCCTTGAGCGATCAGGCGTAATCTTCCTTCTTCATCCTTACTCATCTAATCTATCAAAGCGGCTCGTTAAAACACCTAAGATCTACTTTATGGATACAGGATTATGTGCATATTTATGCCGTTGGCCGAATCCAGAAACATTAGAGAATGGTGCAATGGATGGCGCCTTCTTAGAAACTTATGCTGTCTCTGAGATTGTAAAAAGTTACTACAACTCTGGCATCACTCCAAACTTCTATTATTACCGTGATACAGACAAGAAGGAAATAGATCTCCTCTTTGAAGAAGCTAACACGCTCTATCCTGTTGAAATCAAGAAATCCATATCTCCTCAAGGTGCTGATAAAAACTTTAACGCTCTTAATAAGTTTAATAAAACTGTCGCCCCTGGCGTAATCCTTTGCTTAACGCCTGCGGTTGTTCCTGTTAAGAGGGGACTTTTTCTTTGCCCTCTCGTTGTCTAGGCTCGCTGTATTACAAGTCACATCCTACTTCGATTGCAATGGTAAAGCAAGGATCCATAAAGTTGATATGCGTATATCCCGAATCGCCTCCATACGCTTTGTACTGATCCCAAAACATATTATCAGCCTTCATGTTGTTAAAAATTAAGCGAGTGGATAAAGTGAAAACAAGCTTATACGAAAATGTAGATGTTGATAAAAGCTTATCGGGGAACAAAGAAAAACCCACATTAGGAGCCATTACAAAAGTATAAATACTTTTATAATCAATGTTGTTTTCACCGTTTGGAACAACTCCGTTTTTATACTCATACATTGTCCAGCGTGCATAGCCTAAACCCAAACCGACAAATGGAGCAAACCATCCCTTTGACCAGCCTGATGGCACATCATACTGAACACCAAAAAGCGTAAAAGCATGATCCCTCTCGCTTGATACAAACGTCCTACCTGACGTCCATGCATTCTCTATATAAACCCTAAAATCAGTGTTCGGTATCTTATACGAAAGTTTTGAATTCCATCTTGTGTGATTGTTAAAATTGTATCCTTTAAAATTGTATCCGAAAGAATAATATAAGTCGCTGTTTTTATACTGTCCGTTAAATGATGAAAATTCAAAGAAATCAATGAAAAACGTAGCATATGCAGAAGTGGATGAGAAAACACGCGAATATTTTATTGAAAATATTCCCAGATTGAACTGAGTTCTTAGATTAAAGCCTTTAAGGTAGTTTAAATAAACTTTTTGAGTGTAGTTTTCACCGTGCTGCTGATAAAAACTATATCCTAAAAGAACATCAAAAATATCCTTGTGTTTTTTTCCTATTTTAAAGTTCAAAAACAGCGATTGTTCATACTGAAACAAGATATCATTAATTGATGATAATCTTACCCCTGCTTTCAGAACACTATCATCCGCAATTTCCGTTTTATATAGAGCATCAACACTCAATGCGATGTGTGGTGAATATATATTTCTCCCCTCATACGTAAGGTTATAGCCTTTAATGCCCAAGAGCTTATGCCACTCGTTTTGTACCTTCTGTATCCCGGCATTTCCAAAAAACGCAAATCCCACGGATGGGGTTAAAATCAATTCAAAACTGCCTGTATCCGCTACCCCTGTAGTCATTGAAGCAATTCCATATATCCTGTCGTATCTGCCTTCATGGCGAACTCCATCGAAATACCAACCCTTGTTTGTAATAGCATCTATTCCGAAGGCAAATTTCCAAAGCGGAGCTGACACTTCTCCTTCAAAAGAAAACGAAAGCTGATCGTCCTGATTAATACCGCTTGCAAAAGTAAACATATCGTTACCGGTGCCAAGTTTTACCGTATATGGAACAGCATTCTCCTTTGATAATTCCGGAGCACCGAAGACACTTGTTACGCATAAGACAGACAGAAGTATAACAATTATTTGCTTTCTCATTTTTTGCATCTTTTTATACCGTTGTACAATGAGTAATACCGCCTAATGCATTCCTTGTTTTCGATGTAGAACTGCTTGATTTTTAAATAACTCTTTATAAATTCAGCAACAAAATGCCCGTTCTAAAACAGGACGGGCATTTTTTATTAAACGGAAGCGATTATTTCTTATATCCGCACTTTGGACAAGTTCCGGCTTTATCCAAAGCAATTCCGCAAAGGGGACAACGGTCAATTTTGTTCTTTGTTTCGAATTCACAAGATGCAGCATTAACGCCGCTTGTAAATGTCAGTTTTGCTATGTTCAATTTATCCTTTAAGAGGTCGTAAACAATTTTAATCATGCCCTCAACCGTCATAGTTTCTTTGGTTACTACAAGTCTGCATTCCGGATAAGCTGTAGCTAACTCAGTTTTAAATGCTGGTCCTTTCATTACGTTTGTAGATGTTCCGTTTTTGATACCCTGTTTTTCATACACAGACAGAATAGCAGGAAGAAGCGGATCATCCTCTCTTAAAATGAGCGCATGATCAAAGTTCTTTAATACATTCCATGCTGTTTTTTGTATTTCGTTACATGGGAATACCATGTTTACTCCTTTTTCAATAGAATCTTCAACTTCTATTGTTAAAACACCTGTGTGGCCATGTAAATACTGTGCTTCACCTTGGAAGCGGTAAAATCTGTGAGCATATTGTAGCTCAATTGTTGTGATACTTCTCATAATATTCTCCTTTTGCCGAATATACGGCGTTGATATTAGCGACAAGGGGGGATTTAACAGTTTTCCTTCTTTGCCTTACATTCAGGACAAATATTGAAAACTTTTAAATCGTAATAACAAAAATCATCTCCGATATGTTTTTTAATCATCTGTGTAAGATCGTCAAATTGTATGTCGGTGAGTTTTCCGCATTCTTTACATACAAGATGGTCGTGTTTATGGGCAGAATCAAACCTGTCACACATGTCCTCTATGCACACTTTGCGGATCAATCCACCTTCACATAATTTGTTCAAATTATTATACACCGTTGCTTGAACAACATCGGGAAATAATTCTTTAAGTTTCTCATATACCTGGTTAACCGTAAGGTGATTATGAGATTGTGTGACTATGTCATAGCATGCTTTTTCGTACTTCGTCACAACGTCCCCCCCTAACTATCATTTTTAGAACTGTTCTAATTTTATTATAATTAGACTAATTCTAATTGTCAACAATAAATCTACTTTTTTTTGTTAAATAATTCTTACCAAAAGTTTTTGTTGTCTATCTTATTTCTTTCTTTTATAAACAATGCGTATGCCAATATGGTTGAAAGAACTTCCGAAATAGGGAAGGCAACCCATACTCCTGAAATTCCCAGCGCAGTTTTTGAAAGGAAAAAAGCAAGTGGTACAAGTAGAATTAATTGTCGTGCAAGGTTTACGCTCATTGCGCTTACTCCGGCTCCAATCCCCATGAAAAAGCCGTTTATGACAATCGCAATAGCTGAAAAGATAAATCCGATACTGATTATTCTGAATGCAACATAAGCAATTTTATTCATTTCTTCTGTTGTTTTGAACGGCAAAAGAATAAGGTTTGGGAAAAATTGAAACAATAAAGTGCCTAAAAGCATTACGGAACATCCGATAGCCATGGCTATTCTAACGGTTTTTACAACGCGGTCTTTGTTTCTTGCACCGTAATTGTATCCGACAATGGGTATTACTCCGGAGTTCAATCCGAATAGCGGCATATACAAAAAGCTTTGAACCTTAAAATACAGTCCAAACACGGCAACGGCTATCTCCGAAAAAGCAACAACAATAATATTCATAAAGAGGGTAGAGATGCTTGTTAGTCCCTGAAGAACTATTGAAGGAAGTGCAACCTTATATATTTCTTTAATAGTCTGTTTTTCGGGTTTGAACTTAATAAGGTTGTGTATTCTTGCAGAGAGAATGTTTATTCTTCTATAGAATAGGTAGCCGAGTATGCATCCAGCAATTTGTCCCAAAACCGTAGCAAGAGCAGCTCCTGCAACTCCCATTTCGGGGAACGGTCCGATTCCGAATATAAAAACAGGGTCTAAAACTATATTAATCAGAGCGCTTACTATTTGTACTATCATAGGATGAATTGAATCCCCCTCAGCCTGCATTAAACGCTCTATAACCGAACTAAACATCAACGGTGTGGATATTATAAGACATATTGAAAGATACGCCTTGGTTCCGTTTATTATTTCGGGATCAGATGAAAATGCATTTGCAAAAACACCCGAAAAGAAAATTCCAAAAAGAATAAATACCAAGCTCGAGATTATTTCAAGCCACATTCCCGTAATGGCTACTTTGTTGGCCTTTTCTGTGTTTCCAGCTCCAAGATATCGAGAAGTTAATGAATTAATTCCTATTGCGGTTCCCGAACAAACTGCAATAATTCCCATTTGCAAAGGGAATACTATAGAAAGGGAAGCCAAGTATTTTGCACTGTAATGAGAGATGAAAATGCTGTCTACCACATTGTAAAGAGCCATAACCATCATTGAAAACATTATGGGGATACTCATTTTACAAATAAGAATACCTATGTTCTCAACACCTAATATATTTCTGTCGCTATTGCTGTTGTTAATCATAGTTTAATATGTTTGATGAAAAAAAATTTTTTGTCAATTGTTTATCTAAATCACTTCTATCTGTGATAAAAACGATTGTTGTACTATGTAATTCTTCGCTTTTCATTAAAAGTATTGCTAAAAATAGCATTCCGTAACTTTTGCCTAGCTTGTTGTTCCAAAATATGTTTCGCCTTTTCTCATGCACGCAACCATTAAAACGTTCCGGAGCTTTCTTCTGCTTGTGCGTATGCCCGCCAATCAAATCCGCCTAAATTGCTGTTCGAAGTCGTATATAAAATTGGGAGGGAGTAGAAATGCCAATTACAGTCGAACGTGAAAAATGGATTTTATATAAACATACTTGCAACTATGAGATGATTAAAGCGGTAGCTTTGGACGTGAAGAATAGTTGTAAAAGCGATATTTCAGATTTGGAACGGCATAGAATGCAAGAACGTCTTGCCGCTTTGGATTTGTATCGCACGAGAAATCCGAAAGAACATCCGTTAGACTCTATAAACCATAGAATCAACACGCTTGAATTTTGGATGTTCGGTTACGAAGATAATACTAATGGAGACAAGAAGTTTATTTTCAGCCCCTTGGGTAACTTGTTTTTCAATTATTGACGGATCCAAGATTGGAAGGTAAATTATACAATTATGAAGAAGAACTGATATTACCGTTCGTTAACAGAGTTACGCCCGAAGCCTACGAACAAATCGTAAATCAAATCTTATCTGTTCGTAACGCGGAAGACGACGATATTATAAGAACGTTTAAGTCCGACGAACATACTTACGTAAACACCGTATACGAATGGGAGTATTATACTCAAACGTTGTTGGCGCAGGTTGGTATAATTAACAAAGTCGAAGGAGATACGCTTTGTAAACTTTACCACCCTTCAAAACCTACTAGCAAAAGTTTGCCTACGGGAAGACGAGCGACAAAGGATATATTGCTCTTAAAGACGAGTGCGTTACGTTCCCGCTACGAAGTGAGATATAAAAGAAACGCCTATCGTTATCATTTTGGCGAACACATTCGCCGAATACTTGTATAACAATATCTTCCACGAAGTAAGAGATATCAAATATGCGGATTTCGATAATATTATCATAAACAATTTGAGAACGGATATAAGCGGACTTATATCGAATATGACGCTTGAAAAGTTTGCCACCAATAGTTAATCTTTATGTCGGATATCTTTGAACCTAAAAAACGATCCGCTATTATGAGCAAGGTTCGGTCAAAAGGTAATAAATCGACCGAATTAAGGCTTATCAAATATTTTAAGGAGAACAATATGCACGGATGGCGTCGTGGTTATAAGGTTAAAGGACATCCCGATTTTGTTTTTCTTGATTATAAGATTGCTATTTTTGTTGACGGATGCTTTTGGCACGGTCACGACTGTCGCAATACTCGTCCGTCCGAAAACGCAGATTTTTGGCAAAAGAAACGAGAACGTAATATGCTTCATGATCGGGAGATAACCGCATTGTTTGAAGCGAGAGGTTGGACAGTAATTCGCATTTGGGAATGCGAATTGAGAAAGAAAAATTACGAGTATCAATGAACGAGAATAAAAGAAACTATGGAAGCAGAATTATAAACCTTAATCGGAGATGGAATTATGCCTTTTGAAGTTGTAGATTTGTTTTGTGGCGTCGGCGGACTTACTTGCGGTATGAAGCAAGCGGGTTTTAATGTCGTCGCGGGTTTTGATAATGATAAAACCTGCGAGTACGCCTATTCTTTTAACAATCAAACTAATTTTATATGTAGGAATATTCGCGAAGTCGAAGCGCGGGACATTGATAATTGTTATAGTGAGGGCGCGGATAAAATATTGGTCGGTTGCGCTCCTTGTCAACCTTTTTCAACAATGAGTTATAAACGCTTCAAGTCGTCTTCGCGTGAATTGGACGGAAAATACGATTTATTAAAAGAATTTGGGCGTTTAATAAAAGGCGTTTCACCTTCTATTGTCTCTATGGAAAACGTCCCTGAAATTCGTAATTCTGGCGTTTTTGAAGATTTTATAAAAACGTTACAAGACGAAGGATATTATACGGACGGAGGACAAGTCGTTTATTGTCCCGATTATGGGATCCCTCAAAATAGGCATAGATTTATTCTATTAGCGTCGAAATATGGCGAAATTCATTTGCTTCCTCCGACTCATAAAAGGAAAGACGTAACGGTTCGTCCGTTTATTGAAAAATTGCCCCCTATTTCCGCCGGTGAAACGTGTCAATCAGATCGTCTCCATAGAACGGCAACTCTTTCCCCTATCAATTTGCGTAGAATTCAAGCATCTGTGCCGGGCGGGACTTGGAAAGATTGGCCGGAAGAATTGAGATGTAAGTGTCATAAAAAGGATACGGGACAAACATATACGTCGGTCTATGGGCGTATGTCGTGGGATAAAATTGGTCCAACGATGACGACGCAGTTTTTCTGTTATGGGACAGGTCGTTATGGGCATCCTGAACAAGACAGAGCGTTATCATTACGGGAAGGCGCATTGTTACAAACTTTTCCACAAGACTATGAGTTTTTCCCGCCTGAAGAACAGGAATATAGTATGCGCGACGTGGCAAGGCACATCGGTAATGCCGTACCCGTTAGATTAGGTGAAATCATAGGTGAAAGTATTAGCAGACATATTAACGATATGAGGTAATATATGAATATGAACGAAGAAAGTCTTCAACTTAAATTTGATCCCCGTACTATTGAGCATTTGGGAATAAAAATGTATTCTCAATTACCATACGCTTTAGCCGAATTGGTGGCAAACGCTTATGATGCTGGCGCTTCTAACGTGATTATAAATCTCAATGATAAGGAATCAGACTCCAAGAGCATTGTAATTAGCGACGACGGAGACGGAATGTCGTATGAAGAAGTTAGAGATAATTTTTTAGTAATCGGTAGAAAGCGTAGAGATACTGACGAGAGCAGAACTAATTCTAAAGGTAGAAAGATCACAGGCAAAAAAGGTTTGGGTAAACTTGCGCTTTTTGGAATCGGAAAAACAATTACGATTGAAACGACAAAAGCGGGAGAAAGTCAAAAAACCGTCTTTATGCTTGATTGGGATAGTATTCTTAACGAACCTTCGGGTGTATATCACCCGACAGAAAATAGAGTGGATAAGGAGAATATCAACGAAAAAGGGACGAAAATTATATTGTCAAGATTATCAAGAGTAACTGATTTTGATTTAATGGCAACGGCTATTTCGTTATCAAAACTTTTTAATTGTTTTGATTTGGATTTTAATATTAAAATAGCGAAAAACGACGATGAGCCAATTCTTTTAACAAGGGAAATGAAGTATAACGAAATAGAAAAAGAGTTTGAATGGGACATTCAAGAAATTGTTTCGGAATTGAAAGCGGATTACAAATATAAAACGGAATTAAAGGGCACTATTATTTCTTCAAAGAAACCGATGAGGCAGGATTTAAGAGGCATTATTCTTTATGTAAACGGTCGTCTTGCTAATATACCGGGATTCTTTGGAGTGTCCGAAGCCGGACATACTTTTTCTTATATTTCTGGCTGGATAGATGCCGATTATCTTGATGAATTTGATAAAGATTTGATATCCACCGATAGACAGTCAATAAGTTGGGATTTACCGGAAGCGGAAGAATTGCAAAACTATTTACAAAGTATTGTGCGCTTCTTGGTTAAAGATTGGAGCAGTAAAAGGAAAAAAGCAAAAGAAGATAATAATACGCAAAAAACGGGAATTAACATTTCGGAATGGTATGACAAAGTCCCCGATTCTGTACGTCCCAAATTAAAGATCGTTATTGATAAAATTGCGGACAAGCCCGAGATAGACGATACGGATTTTTCTGCCGTAATACATAACGTATACGATTTAATCCCGCCCTATACTTATTATCACTACCGATTTTTGCATGAGCAAGTTCAAGACTCCGCGGAAACATATTATAAGGCAAAGAATTATTACGAAGCGTTTCAAGAAGCAATGAAAAGATATAAAAATGCGGTTAAGGATAAATCGGGTGTTTCCGGGACTGAAGATCGCGACATCGTATCTAACGCATTTGGAAAAAATGGTGCGCTTAAAACGACGGCAAATTATAAGAACCGTCCTAATGGACAGCCTTTTGCCAAAAAAACATTAGAAAATATTGAAGAAGGACAACAGTTCTTATCTATGGGTGTCGTATGTGGCGGGAGAAATGTTGTCAGTCACGAAGAAATCGCAGATTTAAGGGATTCCAAATTGTTTACCGAAAAAGACTGTTTGGATTTATTGAGTTTACTTTCACATCTATTCAAGCGGCTGGATGAATCTAAGAAAAAAAAATGAAACAATCAACATATTGGATTCTGATATGAAAATGAAATCGTTTGAATACTATGATATGAATTATAGCCTTTATTCCTTTATATGCAACGGTCAAAGACGGGCGGGTTTGAAGTTGTTGATATTCTTAAGGAGAAAGTGGTTAGCAAGCCTTTGTTTAAGATTACCGATTCACAAAAACGATGCCGTTACTGTGGGAAAACAGTATCCGAAGTAAGTTTTAATAAAAAAGAACATATTTTCCCAGAATCCATCGGTAATAAACTTTTTATAAGTAAAGGTTGCGAGTGTTATGATTGCAACAAGTTGTTCGGCGAAAACTATGAAAACGATCTTAATGCTTTTTTGTTCCCTTGTATAGTCTTAAATGGGATTATAGGAAAGAAAGGTCGTAAGAAGTATAAATCTTTTGATACTACGAGTACCGTCGATTTTTCAAACGATATTTTAACGATTAAAAAGCAAATTGGCAAAGCAAAAATTAGATTTGATGAGGCAAACAAGCAAATATTTTATGATTTTGATATACAGCCATATTCTTTGGCCAAGGTTTATAAAATATTGCTAACGATGCACTGCGCATAATTAATTCTGTTGCCTTAGTTTTTTCTGCACTAGTTGGCATTTGAATTGTCGCAGATTTTCCTTTAAATATGTCATTTTCACCTATTAAAATTTGGGAAGGCCACAATTCTTTTATATCAATTTGAGTCAAAATGGGTTTCCATATTTCTTTGTCAATATTTGTAAATAACAGCATTGTATACCAGGTAGTGTGCAGATATTTCTTTTTTACAACTGCACATAAAATATCGATAAAAAGTAATTCTCTATCAGTACCGTTTTGATAGATTTTTTTTCTTAGATTATCTAAATGCTTAAAAATATTTGCGGAATTCTCTCCTGTTGAGCAAAATTGGTTCCAAGAAGAAATTATATTATTAATAAATTCGATATAACCATTTTCTTGTATTTCTATTGAAAAATCATTTTTAGAAAACTCAATAGTAGCAAATCTAATTTATTAGCATCCAAATTTAATTTATACGGATTAAGTTTATCGGCAAGAACTTTGGTGCTTCCCATATAATCACATAAATAATAAGCCGCACTGCCCATTATTATAATAGTAGTCTCTATTTTCATCTTGTAATTTTGCATTTAAATATGCATCAAAGAACTGTGCCGAAAATACTAAGTTATCTTTTAATTCATTTAGGGAATCCTTTTCATTATTATCATTATTGCAAAATTTTGCAGAATAATCTCCTAATAAAGCAATAGTAAGAATAAATAAATCTTTAATTTTTTCTTTATCAATGTGTATACGATTTTCTATAAGAACATCATACTCATACATTTTTGCTTCAGATCTAGTCATGCCTAACAATTTATTGGAGTTAATTCCTGGTTTAAGCTTCATTGGCAGCCCTCCGATAAAGCTCGTGAACTAAATTCATCATATTATCACCCTTGACGATTATAAGCATTAAATGAGGAATATCTACATGATTTGATGTATCCGATGTTCTTAAAACTTTTTCGTCATATATTTCGTTAGAAAACAATGCTGCTGCTCCATACAACATAGTATATGGTCTATCTGATATATTTTCAAAACGTTCTACCTTTTTGGCATTTTCAATATTATTTCTCTCAATATATCTTTGTTTCATTGCATTTAAAGATTCTGCTATTCGCACATTATCCTTTCGAGAATCATCAATTGCTTTTTGCAATCGATTCTCGGTTGTATTTGTATATGAAGCTTTTGCTTCAATAACCGTAAGAATATCCTTATTGGTTTCATTCGAATCAAATAATTTAAATCCAATTATATCTGACCCCATAGGGGATGAATTTCTATTAATTTTATTTGAATATCTAGTTCTTGGAACCCAATAGTTCAATATATACTCAAGATAGTCAGATATTAATATTTCACTAAAATCGCCTGCACGGACACTTGGACCAGGTGCAACTGTTTGATCTGGGAATTTGAGGGTTAACAAATAATCCTTTTTTGACAAACCAGTTCCATTTCTTAAAAGATCTATTATTTCGTCAGAACAATAATGGTTTCTAAAATGTTTAGCCCAAGCCGACATGGTTTCAGCATCGCTACTATCATAATTAAAAGAAAAAACTTTAATAGGTTTTCCATCTGCGGTAGTAATGTTTTCTTTTTTTTCTTCAACTAACCATTCTGAAATTTTTTTTTGCCATGTCATTATAGAGTTCCTCTACATTATTATATAATAAAATTAATAATAAACATTAGTGTTGCTATTCTTAACTTTTATTCATTACATTGTGCTAATGACATGGTTAGTATATAATAATTTCTATGGAGAAGGTAAACGATTTGTCGCCCATAATTAAGTGGGCTGGAGGTAAAGAACAAGAACTAAAGTATATTCTTCCGAATGTACCGGATACTTTTGTTCGCTTTATTGAGCCTTTCGTTGGCGGAGGGGCAGTTTATTTCTCCATAGGGAATAAAAATAAGCTCATAAATGACAAATCTGTTGAATTAACAACTTTATACAATAACATAAAGTTTAAAAACAAGGATTTTATAACTCGTTTGCAGTCTCTTCAAGATGCTTGGATTGGGTTAGAAAGCATTTTGGATAATAGTATTGATGTTTTTAACACAACTTATTTAAAATATAAAGTTAATAAAATTGCAAAAGAAGATTTAATTAAAAATATTGAATTGTTTATAAACGATAATAAAACGGCTTTTAAACAACTATTAAATCCTGAATTACTGAAATATTATGACATTTTTGAAAAAGAACTATTGCGTAATATAAGTGCAAAATTAGTTCGCATGAAGGATTTGGAAGAAAAAAAAGGAAATCTTCCGGAAAAAGACATTCACGATAATTTTGAATGTGCATTAAAAGGTTCTTTCTATATGTTTATAAGAGCTTTATATAATAAATATGACAATAGCGAATATTTTTATTTTATTCGTGAATACTGCTATTCTTCTATGTTTCGATATAATTCTAATGGAGAATTTAATGTTCCTTATGGTGGAATTTCTTATAATAGAAAGAACTTTCAAAGAAAAATTGACTATATAAAATCCAAAGAACTTCAGTCTCATTTTGCAAATACAGACATATACAATCTCGATTTTGAAGAATTTTTGGACAAAATTAAACTTACAAAGAATGATTTTATATTTTTAGATCCCCCATATGATACTGATTTTAGCAGTTATGTAAATAATACTTTTGACAAACAAGATCAGGAACGCTTGGCAAATTATTTAATCAATAAATGTCCGGCAAAATTTATGCTTGTAATTAAAAATACAGAATTTATTTCGAATTTGTATAGCAGTAAAGGACTATACATAACAAGTTTTGATAAAACATATATGGTTAATTTCAATGGTCGCAATAATAGGGATTGTGAGCACTTGTTAATTACAAATTATCCTATTGGCGAAGAAGTTAAGAAAATAAGTAATGTTGCAGTTCTTAAACAAAATAAGGAAAAGCAACTGCAATATGCATAGGCAATTGGCTATGAAAGGTAAAATTACTGAAATTATAGAACAAGAGTATCTTAAAATGTTAAAATCTATATAATTAGATTTTAAAAGATTTTTTGTGAAAAAAACACAATTTCTTATTGGACGCTTTGAATATAGATACAAAAATAGGTCTAGTGTTTGGCAGTAGTTTTGTATCAAAAGTTGTAAATGCTATGTAAAGAGTGGCATTAGAAATATCACGTTTAAAATATGGTGAAGAGAATGTACCATATATAATATTCATAAAATGAAGGAAATTTAGGATGCAAACCTCCAAAAAAATGTAGCTTAAATATTACAGAGTTAAAAACCTTATTAATCAAGTTACCTAAAAATATTATAAAAAATGATCTTGATTTGGTGTTTTATGATAGGAAAAATTGACATTTGTTAGAAATAAAAGTTAATGGAGATTTAGAGATTTCCAATGCAAGAGATAAGATAAGAAAATTATTCAAATCATATGTAGCTTTAAATTCAAATAATACAAAGATTTATTTTGCAATATACTATCATAAAACAGGTAGTGGAAAATGGAAAGAATCAATGAAAAAATTCCTACAATATCCTGATATGGTTTTAATAGATTCAGAATTTTGGGAAAAGATTTTACCAGAGAATATTTCATTTGATGAATTTAAAATATCTATCTAAAAGTAATGAAAAAAATTAAAATCACCAGTATAATTAATGATTTAAAAATATATGTGAGGAATAAATGAAAGATAGAATATTTCAAATCGTAGAAGAAGAGTTTTCATCACTAGTTACAAGAATTCAAAGTGACTTTGTAAGCAATTTCAAAGCGAAGCAAAACAATTTTTTGTTAAAAGAATTGGACACAATGATGTCTGCCCATATGGTTTTCGTGAGTAGTTTTGAGTCAAAGAGTGGTAACTCAATACAGAAAGTTGCTAAAGAAGTTGCAAAATTAAGATATGGAGCAGAAAATGTTCCTCAGATAGTTAATCCTCATAACTTAGAACATAATGTTCAAAACCCAAATGAACATGAACAAATAATTGTTTCAAATATCGATATGGGCAACTCTCAATTACAAGGAAGGATTACTGAATTTATGACAAGATGTGAAGGTGATAGTAAAAGAAAAATTTGTTGTTCCGTAAATCATGAAACTATTTTGGAATTATTAGAACAACCTTTACCAATAACAAATGAAATTCATACCAAGCCCGTTGATTTAGCTTTTTGGGATGGCGATGAATTAAATATTATGGAAATTAAAGCTGGAGGCAATCTCGATAGCAGTAATGCTCCATCAAATGCTAAAAAGTTATTAACAATTTATACCGGCTTAAATTATAGAAAAACAAGACCATATTTTGCAACTATTTACCACAAAGACGGTGAAGGTAGAACTTGGTCTGGTTCTATCAAAAAATATTTGCAGTATCCACATATGTTTTTAGTGGGTTCTGCTTTCTGGAATAAAATTTTACCTAGTGGTATTGATTTTAATGATTTTACTAAGATTTATAACGAAGCAATGAGTCAAATAAATTTGAACGAAAAATTAAATGAGATGATTAGAAGTTGCTCATAGCATATTCTTTTATTTTGCGTTCATGTGCCTGAAATCTTTTATTTGTAGCATCAAAATATTCTTTTTCTAGTTCGATACCTATAAAATTACGTTTTAAATTATATGCGGCAATTCCGGTTGAACCAACACCCATAAACGGATCGAGAATAGTATCACCTTCATTAGAGGCAATTTTAATAATATGTTCTAATAATTTTATGGGTTTCTGTGCAGGATGTTTTGGATTAGAAAGTCTTTCAGGCTGCATACAAATTGGAGTTTGAATAAAATTGTGCATTTCTTTTTGATTGCTAAAATTCCATTTATGCCCTTTATTCCACATGCAAACAATAAGCTCACAACTATTTAAAAAACCATTTTTATAGATTTTAGGAGCAGGATTTGTTTTATGCCAAACCATAAATTGAAAAGTATCGAATTCAGGATCGAATGCTTCGTGCCATTTCCCGATTTGATTATATGTTGTAAAAACAAATATATTTCCTTTTGGTTTAATTATCCTTTTAAAATTAGCTAACAAATCTCGTGGTTCAATTTCAGGTTTATCCCAATCAGCTAAATTATTATTAAGTGCAGAACGACCGGGTAAATCAATATTTCCTGTAGAATACTTTGCGATATTATACGGAGGATCCGTCAATATTAAATCGACAGATTTATCAGGAATATCATCTAATAGTTTAAAACAGTCACCATATCTTAAATCGTAAGCCATTCTTATCTCCTTTCTTTTATAATACATTAAAATTTTTGCTTTGTCCTTTTATTTGAGTTTTCATAACATACATCATTCTTTCAATTGGTTATTCAATATAATGTGTTGCTATGTAAAGATTTGAGTGCTTTCTTTCTTGTTTTACGCTAATGTTGTGTATCAAAGGAGGTTTAATATGGAAAAAGTCGAATTGAATATTACTCTAAAGGAGTTTAAGCAATTAAGTAAGTGGGCGGAGGATATTTATAACACAGCGATTGTTATTGATTATTTCGTAGCGAATCAACCAGAAATAGAAGAACGCTATAATCTCGCATCGGTAGTTAAGCATCTGCGAAACGATGCAGATATGTTGAATGCATTCTTCATTGTCCACGGAAAAAGATGTTGATATTTAAATGCCATTTAAACTGTGTTCATAAATCATTATGTCCAAATAATATGATTTTAGACGCATACACTTGATGTTTATCACCTAAAGAGTGATGAATGGTGTAGTTTGAAAGGAGCATATATTGCGTATTGTCTTCAAGCATAATTTTATATCCAACATGCGCTGTTGATTTTCAATTCAAAAATCAGACAAGTGTAGCTCTGCAGGGTTTACCTGTAAATGGATTAATTACTTGCACTGCAAGTTTATGCCCATCTGCGACTAAAATATCTCCGATTTGCAATACCCCCCACATACTTGGAGATGAGGGGAGTCGAACCCCCGACCCTTAGATTGCGAACCTAATGCTCTACCAACTGAGCTACATCCCCATATCCTATACTTTATTACATCGTCAAAACAAATTCCACAGATTGAGGCAATAATTATAACCAAAAACAGGTATTTTTTGCGGATTTATTTTTGCTAATTTTTGTTGCTAAAAATCATTGAATCAAATAATTTATTGAAAATATAATTAAAGTATCCTAAAAAGAGGTGAGATTATGAACAATAAGAAGAATACATCAAAAGATTTAAAGCTATCAGTTGAAGAACAGTTCAAACAGTATCGATTAAACAACATCAAAAAGCCTGATGTTTTAATTTCTCAAGATGTCTATACTATAATCAAAAAACTCTACATAGATCGTAACAAGACAGGCAAATCCACTCCATCAAAGGAGTTAGAAGCCGAACTAAAAAGAAAGTATATTGGCCGCTGTGTCTACCTAAATGGAAAGATCGACCGCAGATTAATCGTCTGTCCATTCTTCTATTGCGGTTACTGCATCTGTAACATCAACGATAACTATCGTCAGCTCTGCAAAGGTGCAAAGCGTAGAGTGGAGGTTGTTACGTTGGCGGATGGGACTACGAGGTATATTCCTAAGAATAATAAGCTCGTTTGACCTTCCTCTCGCCCGACTTGCTAATAGAACAATTTCTTATATGGAACACAGTGATTTTGAGCAAATTTAAATCTTTTTTATCGCTGTGCCATCTGGTACTCAATCCACAACTTGTTAGTGTCATCTAGTATCAGACTGAAGTGATGGCACTCTACTAGCGAGGTTGAGATTATTACTGGATGGCACCGCGAGTTTAAGAGATTATTATTGGATGATACGTACCTAGCGAGTTGAATATTGAGATGAGCTACTAGGAAACAAGGCTCGGCTAGCGCAGGACATACCTTTGTGGTAGGCCAAGCGCCGATGCCGCCGTTTGACGACGTAGATTGCTCAAGATTCAACGAGCCCCAAACGCAGGACATACCTCTGTGGTAGATCAAGTTGGGCGGGTGCAGTATGACAAAGTTAGGCACCTGAGATAAAACTAGCACCCATGAGTTGAATATTGGGATGCGAAATATATTGAATAGTGTACAGTACGAGTTTGATAATCGGGATGAGGAGCGCGAAAGGCAAGGTAGCCCTAACGCAGGACATACCTTTGTGGTAGGCCAAGCGCCGAAGCCGCCAGCTTGACGACGTAGATCGCTCAAGATTCAATCATCTTAGCGAGTTTGAGATGCGAGGCAAAGACTAAGTCGCAGGTTCCTGATGCCGATGCGATTTTACTTTTTGTAAATGAGCAAGGCTCAGGGTTCTAAGACAACGTATTTGCCCGCATATCAAACGAGCCTAACCGATGCCGCCAAAAAATGCCCCAAACACCAAAGCCAACAACGCCAGCAAGCAATAAAGGTACTTACCCACAGGGTAGAACCACTTGCCGATTGGCTTATCAGACCCGAGGTTAACAGCATCAAGAGCTGTTTTCTTATCCATCACGTAGAAGAACATGATGGCAGCAAGGAGTGCGCCGATTGGGCAGATATAGATTGAAATCACATCCATCCACTCCGCGGTGATCGCTTGGATGCATAACGCAACAATACCGCCTACCACAAGGATGATGCCAGTTGCAAGCTTACGACCAAGGTGTAGCTCCTCCTGCATAAATGCAATTGGTGCCTCATATAGATTGATGATTGAGCTTAGTCCTGCAAATGTAACAGCGATGAAGAATATGATCTCCACAACCACTCCGAGTGGAATACCGTTCATCACGTTCACAAGGTAGATGAACATTAATCCAGGACCGCCTGATGAAAGATGACCTTCTCCGGCTGTTGCCATGCTTGGGATAATCACAAGTGCAGCGAGTAGGGCAGCTATTGTATCAAATAGAGCCACGTTCTTACTTGCAGTCTTTAGGTTCTCATCCTTACTGAGGTATGAGCCGTATATAACAGAGCCGTTACCAGCAACGGAGAGTGAGAAGAACGCCTGTCCAAAAGCGTATACTATCACCCGAGCCCAGAAGCCGAACATCTCTGAGAATGATTTGAACTCAGGAAGGTTAATTGAGAAGATGTATTTGTAGCCTGCGCCTGCCCCCTTAAGCGTTGCAACGTATATGCCGAGGAGTACAAACAATCCAAAAAGTATTGGCATCATAACTTTGTTTGCCTTCTCGATTCCCTTTGATACGCCGAAGGACATTATTATAAAGGCCACAAGGATTGTGATGACGATCCAAAGGTTTGCGCCCCATGCTGATGCTGTCTGCCCGAATGTGCCACCGATTGTGTTCATATCGTGCCCCATCATATAAAGATCGCCTGTGATAGCGAGGAACGCGTATTTAAATATCCATGCCATAACAACGGTATAGCCGATTGCAAGAGCCATTGAGCCAAGTACTGGAATCATACCAATACCCTGACCGATTTTCTTATATGTTGTTGTATTTTTATTATGATTTGTAGCATTGACTTCCATTGCTTTTCCAAATGCACCAAATGGACCTGCTGCTGCGAAACGTCCAAAAGCAAACTCTTCAATTACGCCTGTTGATGCGATTAGAATCACAAAGATAATATAGGGAATTAAGAATGTCAGTCCGCCATAGGTAGATACCATAACTGGGAATCTCCAAATATTTCCCATGCCAACTGCTGACCCTATACATGCTAGGATAAAACCCCAACGTGATGAGAAACCATCACGAACTTTCTTTTCATTTGAAATAGCCATTTTATTTTCTCTCCTTGTATTTTAAAGTTTTCAGAAGAGAAGTCGCCACGACCTCATCATAAGCTATTCCTCCTATATATAAATTAGGTAAAATATACTAAAAGTGAAAAGTAAAAATCAATATCTTTTTAATAAAAAATTTCTTAGCCATAACGTCAATATTACTATATAATAAGGTTAAGAAATTTCATTAAGGAATTTTCTGGAGATTATTATGGACAGGTTGATTTTAAAGTCAGATAATAAGAGTTTTAACAATATGCTCAAGATGTTCGAAAGACGTATTAGAGCAAGTATTTCAGGGCTGTGTGCGGTGGATATGACACGTGCGTTTTTGAGCGCATATCAGGCTCAATCGTGCGGAAAATGTACGCCTTGCAGAATAGGTACACGCCTTCTATTGGAGCTTTTTGATAACATTCTCGACTCAAAAGCGACGCCAGAAACGCTTAAAGAGATAGAAAAGGTTGCAAATACGCTACTTCTCTCATCAGATTGCGAAATTGGATCAAATACAGGGTCTCTTGTGCTCTATGCTCTTCGTGAGTTTAAGGACGATTTTGAATCACACGTAAAGTCGTCGCGCTGTATTATGCAGACTCGTCAGGCTGTGCCTTGTGTATCAAAATGTCCTGCGAATGTGGATGTGCCGGGGTATGTCGCGCTTGCTAATGCAAAGAGATACAAGGATGTTGTGAGGCTCATAAGGAAGGACAATCCGTTCCCAGTAGCCTGTGCATACATCTGTGATCATCCATGCGAGAGCAACTGTAGGCGAATGATAGTTGATGCGGCAATTAACATAAGAGGAATTAAAAAGGCATCTGTTGATAGAGCAGGCTTTGTGGAGAGCGAAAAAGCGGAGGCAGATACAGGTAAGCGTGTTGCCATAATCGGTGGAGGTCCAAGTGGACTTACAGCAGCATACTTCTTACGCCTTATGGGTCATAGCGTTTCAATATATGAGGCAAATGAACGATTCGGAGGAATGCTATACTACGGAATTCCACGCTATAGGCTCCCTCAAAAGCAGCTGGATCGTGACATTGATAACATACTATCCCTTGGCATTGATGTGCATCTTAACGAGAAGATTGGCGACAAAGTCACGGTTGATGAACTTCGTAAGTCGTACGATGCGGTTTACATCTCAATTGGCGCTCAGGTTGATAACAAGGTGAGCGTGGAAGGAGAGGATGCCAAAAATGTAATTTCAGCAGTTACTATGCTACGTGTTGCAGCGTCTTTAAAGTCACCATCGCTTAAAGGAAAGAAGGTGGTTGTAATTGGTGGCGGAAACGTTGCAATGGACTGTACAAGAACTGCTTTACGCCTTGGCGCTGAGAGGGTATCCGTGGTATACAGACGACGCCGCGATGACATGACAGCCCTCCAAGCTGAGATTGAGGCCGCTATCGCGGAAGGGGCGGAGATTATGGACTTAACCTCGCATAAACGCATAGTAAAAGATGAAAACAATAATGCTGTCGGCCTTGTAGTTAAGCGCAACATGGTGAGCGTGATTGGAAGCGATGGAAGACCCAAAGTGAAGGAATCGAACACCGAGGAGATAACTATCCCTGCAGACCTAATCATATTTGCAATTGGGCAAGGAATCGACTCTGCTCATTTTGAACAGTCGGGCTTGGCTGTAGAAAAGAACATATTCAAAACTGATAAAACTGGGCGTATTTTAGGATCTGAAGGCGTGTTTGCAGGAGGGGACTGCGTAACAGGTCCAGGATCTGCTATTAATGCAATTGCTGCGGGGAAGGTTGCTGCTGCTAATATTGATGCATTTTTAGGGTATAATCATGAAATTTCTGTGGATGTTAAAATACCAGAAACTGAGTTTACAGACATCAAACCTTGTGGTAGAGTGAACACCAGAGAAAGAAGCGGATACGACTCGAAAAACGATTTTGAAGAAGTTGAAGTGCCATTCACAGATGAAGAAGTTGCACAGGAGACCTCAAGATGTTTACGATGTGATTGTTTTGGCTTTGGCATCTTCAAAAACGGGAGGGAACAAAAGTGGTAAATCTAACGATAGATGGAAAACACGTAAGTGTTGAAGAAGGAACTACAATTCTAAAGGCTGCAGAAGCAGCAGGGATAAGAATCCCCACGCTCTGTAAGTGGGACGGTATCAATGTAATTGGTGCATGTAGACTCTGTATTATTGAAGTGAAGGGAATGGAACGCCTTCCTGCGTCATGCGTGACTATTGCAGAAGAAGGAATGGAGGTGTATACATCAACGCAAAAGGTTATTGATGCACGCCGTGCTAACCTCGAGATGATACTATCAGAACATGACTTCGACTGCATGAATTGCCCACGTTCTGGCACCTGTGAACTTCAAAAGCTGGTGTTTGAATTCGGCATAGAGGATGGCAAGTTTAGAAAGAATCTTCCCCATATGCCATGGCCTAAGGACTTCCCGCTCATCAGGAACAATGACAAATGTATTAAATGTATGCGCTGCGTTCAAGTATGTGAAAAGATAGCAGACGTTGGCATTTGGGATATCCAGTTTAGCGGAAGCAGAACCACGGTTTGGACTAAGGATAATAAGAACATCAAAGACATGGGCTGTACCCTATGTGGCCAGTGTATAACCCACTGTCCATGTGGCGCACTCACATCACGCGACGACAGGTCAAAGCTGTTTGGAGAAAACGGCGTTATGAACGATAAGAGTAAAATCAAGGTAGTCAGCATGGCTCCATCTGTTCGTACAGCGTGGGCGGAGGAGTTCGGACTTGGCAACAATGTTAAGATAGAGAAGCTTGTTGGAGTGTTAAAAGCGCTTGGATTCAACTTTGTGTTTGATGTTAACTTTGGTGCAGATCTAACCATTATGGAAGAGGGAAACGAACTTATCGAGAGGCTCAGTAACAGGGATAAATACAAGTTCCCTATGTTTACCTCATGCTGCCCAGCCTGGGTAAGATACGTAAAGACAAAGCATAAGGAACTCATACCAAATCTATCCACAGCTAAGTCTCCAAACCAGATGCAAGGTGCGGTCATAAAGACGTATTTTGCAGAGAAGCTTAAGGTGAATCCTGCAACTATTTACAACGTTGCTATTATGCCATGCGTTGCTAAAAAGGCTGAGATTGAAATCCCAACAATGAACTCAAATGACGGCGTTAAAGATGTTGATCTTGTGCTTACAACAAGGGAACTCGTGAGTATGATCAAAGATTTCGGAATCGATGTCAACAAGGTTGAGGAGAAGGAGTTTGACTCACCACTTGGGGAGAGTACAGGTGCAGGAGTGATCTTTGGATCATCAGGTGGAGTGCTTGAAGCGTCGCTTAGAACTGCATCGTATGTCCTTACTAAAAAGACGCCTACAGTTGATGAGTTTAAGGTTGTGAGGAACAAGGACGGCATTAAAATCGCTACTGTAAACGTTGGTGGAACAGAGTTGAAGGTTGGAGTTGTATCAGGGCTCAAAAACGCATCAAAGCTCATCAAGGACATCGAAAATGGCAAGGAAAAGCTCGACTTTATAGAAGTTATGGCATGCCCTAACGGCTGTATCAACGGTGGTGGTCAGCCAATCTGGGGAGAAAACGAGCAGAAAGTTGATGCACGTTGTGATGATATCTACAGAAGGGATAGAGATGCAAAGTTCAAGAACTCATACGAAAACCCATCAATTGTGACTCTTTACAACGAGTATATAGGCAAGCCTTGCGGTGAAAAAGCACATCATCTACTTCACATCGATCATGAGAGTTTTAGTGTTTAACATCCCCTCTTAGGAGGGGCTTACTCTTGAAAGAATTCGCTTTTAAATGCTAAACTTTTAAATGGTTTAGGAGTAATTGTGAAATATATTAATATAAAAGATACAGATAAGATACAGAAGGAAGTAGAGGAGTTTAAGAAACAGCTCATGGATTTTTCTAAACCTGAAGACCTTCCTGTTTTATATAAAGAAGTTAAGAAGACTATTCCATGGTATAGAAGAAAGGACTTTTTCGCATATATGACTTATATTGTCCTTTCAAATAACCAGGGTGGAAATCAGCGTCCACAGGATGCACAGAATGCACGCCGTAACGCTCAGGATAATGCGGCCTCTCAAAAGAACGTTTACAACAATCAGAAGAAGCCAGTTTCACAGAACGTGGCTAGCGCATCAAATGCATCAAATACGGTTATGTGGACTAACTACTCACCTCGTAATGCTGAAGCACAGAGTGAGTTTAAGAAGTTCATCGTGACAAAGGCAAATATTGACCCATCATCGATTGTTGAAGTATCTCCAAAGAGGTTCTGCTCGTTCGTTACATTCAAGGATCAGGACTCTTTGAATAAGGCAATTTCTGCTGTTAACAACCAGACTTTCGATAACAGAGTGGTTAAGGCTAATTACAACAACGCAAAGGCTTAAATATAAGCGATTGGAATCGAATACACGTCTCTCCTCATTGGCATAAAGGTGCTGGTGAGTGAGAGAATAGCTCCTTTCCCACGTTTATTATCAGGAATCAAGCTAAAGTTTTTAGTCATATCAAGTGTAGGTGATGCGGTCTGTTTTATCTCAATAGGGTATGCCTTTCCATTGTCTTCAATAATCAGGTCTATCTCCTGCCCGTTTGATGTTCTAAGATAGTAGATGTTAGGCGTTTTGCCGTTATGAATGTAACTTTTGATAATCTCAGAGACAGCATAGGTTTCAACAAATGCGCCTGAAAGGTAACTCTCGGATAGCGTGTTTCCATCCTTGATTGAACAGAGATATGAGGCAAGTCCTGTGTCCATAAAGTAGATCTTTGGAGCCTTGATTAGCCTCTTTCCAATGTTGCTCTCAAAATACGGCGGTAGAATGTATATGATGTTGAGTGTCTGTAGGATGCTTATCCAGTTCTTAACTGTGTTTGGAGAGATGCCAAGGTCGCTCGATAGGTCAGTATAGTTTATGAGCTGACCTGTTCTTGTTGCAAGGATTTTTAGAAAGTTCTTAAATGTCAATTCATTTGATATACGGCTAATGTCGTTGATGTCTCGCATGAGGTATGTGTCGATGTACGATTTGTAGTATAGTTCCCAGTCCGTGCTAGTGCTAAATAGCTGTGGATAAGAGCCTTTTTGTATTATGCTAAACATCTCAGAAGTGGTGTAGGAGTTCCTATTTGTGTCCAAGGGTAGATCTGGTGTAAATGCACCTCTTTTGGGATCACTCTGTTTTTCGCTTTGCGATAACCCTTGTAGGTCAAGCACAGCAACTCTTCCTGCCAAGCTATCAGATACATTCTGCATTAGTGAAAATTTTTGAGATCCTGTAAGCCAGAAATCACCGCACTTATTGGATTTATCAACAATCATTTTGATGCGTAGGAAGATCTCAGGTGCCTTTTGTACCTCATCGATTAGTAGAGGTGGATGGTACTTTTCAAAGAACAGATCAGGATCCTCTTTGACAAGAGAAAGTATGTTTGTATCATCAAGAGTAACTCGTGTACGGTTAGGTTCAGAGAGTCTCTCTAAAAGTGTTGATTTGCCAGTTTGTCGGGGTCCTGTGAGTAAGATGACCTTAAAGTTTTTTGATGATTCCTTAATTACTGATGATAGTGTTCGCTCGTAGTACATTCTTATGTCTCCTACTTGACTATAGTGTACTCCATTTTATGTAAATCCGCAATTGGATTGCGGATTATCTGCAGTGGCATTGCGGATTATCTCTAATCAATTTTTGTTGTAGCTAATACGATTATCACAAAAATGTAAAAAGGCAGGGAAAACCTGCCTTTTATTTATATAATCGGACAGGGCGGATTTGAACCGCCGACCCCTTGGTCCCGAACCAAGTGCGCTAGCCCCTGCGCTACTATCCGAAGCTACTACAATTCTATAATAACAAAATGCATTTTACAATCAAGGCAGCGCTTAAATTAATATAAGTGTGATTGGAGCTAAACTTTTAAATTGTAATAATATATAATTGAGATTATGTACGACGAACTAATTAGCAAACAAAGATTATTCTTTGAAAGTGGCAAAACTCTCTCTCTTGAATTCAGAAGGGAGGCACTTGATAAGCTATATAAAGCAATACAATCCAACATGAAGGATCTTGGGGATGCCATTAAAACTGACCTTGGGAAAAGCACATTTGAAGCGGGAATGTGTGAGATACGACTAACGCTTTCTGAGATCACATACATGAAAAAGCACCTTAGGAAATTTGCAAAACCAAAGAGGGTACCAACTCCGCTTTCACACTTCTACTCAACATCAAAAGTATATGCATCGCCATACGGAGTTGTGCTTATTATGAGTCCGTGGAACTACCCACTTTTGCTGAGTCTCGAGCCGCTTGTTGATGCAATTGCTGCAGGCAACACTGCAATCATTAAACCCTCTCTATACGCTACTTTTACATCAAATGCGATAGAAAAGTTGATCAAAGGTACGTTTAACGAGGAATATGTGAGCGTGGTAACAGGAGGCCGTGAGGAGAATAAAAACCTCCTCTTATCAAAGTTCGACTACATCTTCTTTACAGGAAGCAAAAACGTTGGAAAAGAAGTGATGCGCCGTGCAGCAGAACACCTTACACCTGTGACTCTCGAGCTTGGTGGGAAAAGTCCATGCGTGGTGCTAAAAAATGCAAACATCAAGGCTGCTGCTCGCCGCATAGTATTTGGAAAGTACCTCAACTGCGGTCAGACCTGTGTTGCTCCAGATTATGTACTTGTGGATGAAAGTGTCAAAAACGAATTAATCGATGCTCTTAAAAAAGAGGTAAAGACACAATTTGGAGAAAAGCCACTTGAGAATCAAGATTACGGCAAAATCATCAACAAGAAGCATTTTGATAGACTTTCAGGGCTCATCGATAAGGAGAAGGTGATCTACGGCGGAAATACATCAGAAAGCACCCTCCAGATTGAACCTACTATTATTAATAATGTTACGCTTGATGATGCAATAATGAAGGAGGAGATCTTCGGGCCACTTCTTCCAATCATCAGTGTAAAAGACGAGGATGAGGCCATAAGAATCATAAAGTCGCTTGAGCACCCACTTGCGCTTTACGTTTTCACAAGTTCCAAGAAAGACGAGAAACGCTTTATCAATACTGTTGGCTTTGGCGGAGGATGCGTAAACGACACCATAGTCCATCTTGCAACTTCCAACATGGGATTTGGCGGTTTTGGTGAAAGCGGAATGGGATCGTATCACGGCAAGAAGGGGTTCGATACATTTTCGCACTACAAGTCGATACTTAAAAAGACAACTCTCTTTGATCTTCCTATACGTTATCAGCCATATTCATCCAAAAAAGAGAAGCTTATTAAGATGTTCCTGAGGTGATATTTGACGCTGTTTCTACAATTATATATAGGCAATAGATAGATAGATAATAGAAAAAGAGCCTGAAAAAAGTAATTTAAAATTTATTTGACTTAATTATTAATAATGATTATTTTTTTCTATTATGAAAAAATTGGGAAAACGTACAAAATGTCGTTTTATCACAGTGGCTATTATCTTAAGTGCAGTAACAGCACCAGTTTTTGCAGCGGAGGGCGCCAGAACATTAACATTCCAGGATGCGCTTAAGCTTGCAAGAGCAAATAGTCCAGATTATAAGATAGCGGACATTACAAGAGAAGACAGTATTTTAAATTCAAATATTGCCAAGGATTGGATACCATCATTATCGTTATCCAGTGGATTATATATGGGTACTTTGCAATCATTTGGTTACACTACAAATGCACTAACAGGTGCATCTGCAAAGCTACCTGAGGTTACGTGGAACACAGTACCAACTCAAAGTTTAAATTTAAACCTAGGTCTCAACTTTTCACTCTCCGCAGGGAAGTTCTTTAACATTGCAAAACAGAGCGCAACAAAAGAGAGCGCAGATGCCGTATATAACAAGACAATTCAAGGGTACGATACAAGCATCTTTTCATCCTATTGGGGGCTTAAGAGTTACGAGCTTGCAGAACAGGCTGCTGAGGCATCCTACAACAGTGCAAAAAGCACGTACGACAACGTAGTTGAAAAATACAACAACGGTATGGCATCAAGCCTCGATAAGGCCAACGCAGAGCTTTCTCTTTCAAATGCAGAAGCAAGCCTTCTTAATGCAAGAACCAATGTACAGAGACAGAAAATAGCATTTAAAACAGCAATTGGATACGACGGCCAGATGCCATTTGTGCTTGACGATGTTCCTGAGGCTGTGGTCTTGGATCTCCCTGATGCTGAAAAGCTCTATGCTGAGTATATAAACAAGAGCTACGACATCAGAATGTACAGAGCAAGCGAGGATTCAATCAAGGCAAACCTTGAGAGTGCAAAATGGACAGCATACACACCAACCATTTTATTGAATGCAAGCTATGGAATTAATCCAAAAGATAAAAACTTTATTGCAAGTGAGTATGGTGATAAATTCACACTGAGTGTAGGTGCACAAATGTCCTTAGACGGCTTTATCCCAGGCACAACAACGCATACGCAGATTAAATCATTGAGCAACAACGCAAAGATTGTATCCCTACAGCGTCAGAAGGCAGAACAGAACCTCCTTGCAAGCATCGAGGATGCTCTTGGCACACTAAAAGCGAACTACGAAAAGCTAAAGTCTGCAGAGATAACGCTTAAAACAGCAACAGAAAGCTACAACCTCACAAAGGAGTCATTCTACAACGGTAAGGTTACAATGGAGAGCTTTATGAATGCGGAAACCACACTCCTTAACGCAAAAACTGGAGTGATCTCTGCAAATATGAACTACTTAGTTTCACAGCATACCCTTGCAACAACGCTTGGAATAACGCTTGATGAATTGCAGGCAAAATACAAGAGCACGGATACAAACGGTATTAATGTGGAAAGTGCCGTTCCTTCCGACGGGCAAAGTAACAACATTTCTAATAATTAATAAGGAGTAAAATATGTTTAACAAGAAAAAAAACGGGAATCAAACGAAACAACCATCTAAATTAATAAATGAAATAAAAAAAGAATATTCTTCGGATAATGAAGTGAAAAGCGATTCTGAAAAAAAATTCTACAGAATTATGACGTTTGTTATGCTGTTTGTTACAATTGCTTTTATTATAGGGACAATTGTAAGCATGGGAATTTCATCCGCAAATAAAAAGGCCGCAGCAAAACGATTAGCTTCGTATAAGCCCGAGGAGAGCATTCCAAACGTTTCTGTTGAAGTGGTTGCCACGGCAAGATATTTTGAAACGCTCCATATGAACGCAAGTATAAAAAGCCCGCTTGGAAGCGTAAGCATAGTGTCACCCGTAAACGGTAAGGTACTCAGTTCCTCCGTAAAACTCGGAGATAAGGTAAAAACAGGCGATATACTTGGTTATGTTGATGCATCGGATATAGGTATGAATTACGAAAAAGCGCCTGTATACGCAAAAGCAACCGGTACGGTTACCGCAATAAATGCTTATCCGGGCAGTCCCGTATCAGCACAAACCTCCCTTTATGTTATAGTTCCGGACAGCGATTTCCTTTTAAGCGCATCAATTAGCGAAAAGAATCTTGGAGCTTTGAAAATAGGGGATATCGGGTACTTTACAACAACTGCAAACCCCGAAATTAGATTTAAGGCAAAACTAAGGTATATTGCTCCTCTTGTTGACAAAACAACAAGGACGGCTGAACTTGAGTTTGATGTAATAAGGGATGCCAACTTTGACAAATTGCGTCAGGGAATGCTTGTTTCGCTTGATGTTGAAACAGGTATTGAGAATGATGTAATAACAGTTCCGAATAACGCTATAAAAGAGTACCTTAACGACCAAACGGTATTTGTGGTTGGTAGCGATAATATAGCACATAGAACGGTTGTAACGCTTGGGCGTAATAACGGAGAAAGAACGATAGTTGCCTCAGGATTAAGCGTTGGAGACAAGGTTGTAACAGCCGGTTCGGTGCGTGATGCTCAAAAGGTTAATATTCTTTAATGAATAGGTGATGACTGTATGAATATATCAGAAATGTCAGTCCGTCGTCCCGTATTGATGACGATGGTTTATGTTGTTCTTATTGTAATTGCCGCTTTGTTTATTCCGCGTCTTGACCAGGCAATGTTCCCCGATATGGATATGCCGTTCCTGATGGTGTATGCGGATTGCGGTGATGCAGATCCTGAAAGTATAGAATTACAGGTTGCAAAAACACTTGAACAGACAGTTGCAAGTGTTGAGAATCTTAATAAAATAACATCTATGTCCAGGCAAGGGGCATGCTATGTGATACTTGAGTTTAACTATGGAACAGATCTTGATACGGCCAAAAACGATGTCAGTTCTCTGCTTACTATGGTTGCAAAATATTTGCCTGATTGGGTTGATGATGTTCAAACGCTCAAACTCAATACGCTTATGTCTTCAGGCAGTGTTATGACGCTCTCCGTATCGGGACCGTATTCAATTGCACAGCTTAAGGATATCACAAACAGCTCAATTGAACCGCTTTTATCACGTATAGAAGGGGTTGGAAGTGTAAACGTTTACGGTGGAGGAGATATAGAATTCCACGTTCTTGTTGATCCTAACCGCCTTGAAGCATATGGGCTTTCTTCTTCTCAAATAGTTTCAGCCCTTGCCACATCAAATACAGTATCGTCAGGCGGAGAAATCACCGATAATTTTATAGATTATACTGTAAGAACGGATAACCGATTCCGCAGTATCAAAGATATGGAAGAAGTCCTTGTTTTAACAAAGAACGGTGTACCTATAAAAGTTAAAGACCTGGGTGTTGTGATTCAAACAACAGAAGAAAGAGCACGCGAAAGCTTTATTGAAGGAGACCCGATTGTTACGATTCGTGTAAATAAAAATGCGGACGCTTCGGTAATTCAGGTTGCCAAAAAAATCAAAGCGGCACTTCCCGGTATTCAGAACTCGTTGCCTAATGAAATTCAGATAGATATACGCCGAGACAGTTCTAAGAACATTAGTGAAGTATTGGGAGAAGTGTATAACAGTGCGATATTCGGTGTAATACTTGCCGCCATTATAATATTCCTGTTCCTTAGGGGAATTCGACCCACTCTTATTATCTCACTATCCATGCCTATTTGTATTCTGTTTACGGTAATGTGTATGTCAATATTTGACATATCCGTTAATATGGTGAGTATGTCGGGATTAATTCTGGGTATAGGAATGATAGTGGATGCATCAATTATCATTTTGGAAAACTCAATACGTTTCAGACAATCGGGAGAGAGTGCCCCGGCTTCTGCGATACTTGGAAGCAAAAACATGTTTGCCGCAATTTTTGCGTCAACTCTTACAACAATCTGTGTTTTCCTTCCCGAAATCATTTATATGAACCAGCTTAAGATGGTTGGTCAAATGCTTAAAGATCTTATCTTTACCGTATGTATATCACTTTTATCCTCTTTGTTTGTTGCCATTACTCTTGTGCCTGCGCTATTCAGCATTATGCGTGTAAGTACAACAACGCAAAGACAGCATAAAGGTCTTTATAAGAAATTTGATGATTTCTGTACCGCTATTCAAACAAAACTTGAAAACGGATACGAAAGATCGCTTGCGTTCTTTATTGATCATAAAACGTTCTTTATTGCACCGCTGTTGGTTTTGTTCATATTCTGTATAAGCCTTTTACCGCACTTAGGATTTCAAATGATGCCGTCTAACCCAAACGGCGATGAGCTTACGCTAAGCCTTACTTTGCCAAACGGAACGGCACAGGAAGTTACAAGGAATAAACTTTTTGCAATGCAGGATAAGGTAATGTCCCTGTTCCCCGAAGGATCGTATGAAAACATAATGATACAGGTTGACGGAAACGAGGGATCTTTAAGTATAGCTCTTCCGACATTAAAGGATCAGAAGTATTCGGCTATTGAACTGCGAGAAATGATTCGCCCCGAGCTTTCAATGGATCCGGAAGCAACTTGGACATATTCGTCCGGTCAGAAAATGAGTTCATCATATGCCGTAGATATTGAGATTTCATCCGACAATATGGACAGTGCCTTTAAAACGGCAAAAGATGTGGAAAATATCCTAAAATCGCACCCGAATCTTACTAACGTTACCAACTCGCTTGTATCAGGTCAGCCGCAAATAGAGGTTGTACTTGATAAGGATAGGGCGGCTAATCTTGGAGTTTCCGCATCCACAGTCGGAGCGGTATTGACCACAAGCATCCTTGGACAGAAATCAACGCAGGTTTCAACCATGTCGTCAACCGAAAGTTATTTTGTGCGTGTAAAACTGAACAAGGAATACATTTCCAAAAAATCTCAAATCGGATCGCTTCTTGTTCCAACAAACGTTGGAATGGTAAGACTTGATTCTATTGCAAGTATAGAAGAAACAACAGCTCCTACCGAAATTCAAAGAGAGAACAAAAAGAGAATTAACCACGTTACTGCAGATACAATAGAGGGAGTGTCGGCATCCGTTGCTCTTAACGAAGTAAAATCATTATTTGCAGAGCAACTTACGATACCCGATGATGTTACTCTTTCATACGGCGGAGATCAGCAGGAAATGGCAGAACTTGCATTCCCGGTTATAATGTGTGCGGTTATGGCGTTGATTTTGGTCTATGTGGTAATGGCGGCACAGTTTGAAAGCCTTCTTAACCCGTTTATCGTATTCTGTACAATTCCGCTCTTGTTGATAGGCGTAATACTGATACACATCCTTTCGGGCATGAGCCTTTCCATGATGTCCTTTATTGGTATAATCGCTCTTGTAGGTGTTGTTGTGAACAACGGTATCGTGCTTGTTGATGCAATATCGCGTGAAATCAGGGAAACTCGCGTTCCCGTGCGTACGGCGTGTTTAATATCCGCACGAAACAGGTTAAGACCAATCTTGATGACCACGCTTACAACGGTTCTTGGGATGATTCCAATGGCGTTCTTCCCGGGGGAAGGAGCAAAGATGATGCAGCCTATAGCTATGACATTTGTAGGAGGTGTTATAACTGGTGCATTCCTTACCTTGTATCTTTCACCGGTGTTGTATTCCTTCTTTAATAAACGAAAAGAGAAGAACTACGATAATCCGAATACGCTTGAAAATCAGCTGCGTGCATTTGATATGGAGCAATCAAGAAAGATGCTTGGAGACCTTTAAGAAACAGTGGCATGAATGGCGTGAAAAAGTTATAATTATTTTATGAATAACACGCATAAGATAATGGTAGCTTCAGACATTCATGGCTCACTATATTACACTCAAAAATTATACGAAGCATATTTGGATGAGAATCCAGATATGCTTTTATTATTAGGCGATATACTTTATCACGGTCCACGCAACGATTTGCCAAGGGATTATAACCCAAAAGGCGTAATCGAGATACTAAACGGAATCAAGGATAACATCAGATGCGTAAGAGGTAACTGTGATTCGGAGGTGGACCAGATGGTGCTTGATTTCCCAATAATGGCGGACTATAGCATCATAATGAACGGTGACCTTACAATCTTCGTAACTCACGGGCATATCTTTAACACATTAAATCCACCACTGCTGAATAAGGGTGATATTCTCCTTCATGGGCACACACACGTTCCCATGCTAGAGCATTTCGGAAACGACAACATCTATATCAATCCAGGCTCTGTGTCTATTCCAAAAAACGGCTCTTGCAACAGCTATATGATTATTGAGGATGGCAATGGAATTTGGAAGGATATTACCACTCGTGAGACGTACAAAAAAGAAAATCTAAAAAAATAAGTATTTTTATTGACAATTATTCCTTATTGATATATATTACTAATAAGAAAATGAAAATAAGGAAACGTAATACAATTCAGAGAAGAATCGTAGAGGAGGCAGTTGTAGCGATTCATTCGCACGCAACTCCTGAGGAGATTTACGCTTATGTGAGCGCGGATCATCCAAATGTGAGTAAAGCAACTGTGTACAGAAACCTCAAGGAGCTATCCGAAAGTGGTAAAATCACAAGGATTCCAACTCCAAATGGGGCGGACCACTACGATCATAAAAACTACCCACATTACCACGTGCGATGTGAGAAGTGCGGAAAAGTATTTGACGTTGATATGCCATATATGTACCATCTTGTGGATAACATAAGCAACAAGCATGGTTTCAAGATAAATGGCTACGACTTGGTCTTCTCAGGAGTATGTCCTGAGTGCCAAGCAAATAAAATTGTTTAGAAACCCGGGGTACTCTGGTACCCCCTATATAAGGAGGATTAAGTTTATGGCAAAATGGGTTTGTTCAGTATGTGGTTACACAGTAGAGAGCGATAAAGCTCCTGATATGTGTCCTGTTTGTAAGGCTGGCGCCGAAAAGTTTGTAAAGCAGGAAGGAGAACTTTCTTGGGCTGCAGAACACGTTGTAGGTATTGCTAAGGGCGTAGATCAGGAAATTATCGACGGTCTTAGAGAGAACTTCAACGGTGAGTGTTGCGAAGTTGGAATGTATCTTGCTATGGCAAGAGTAGCACACCGCGAGGGTTATCCTGAAATCGGTGAGTACTGGAGAAGAGCTGCTCTTGAAGAGGCAGAACATGCTGCTAAATTTGCAGAGCTCCTTGGCGAAGTTCTTACGGATTCCACAAAAAAGAATCTTCAGATGAGAGTAGAAGCTGAAAACGGAGCTACAATGGGTAAAACAATGCTTGCTAAGAAAGCAAAGGAACTCGGTCTTGATGCAATTCATGATACAGTTCATGAGATGGCACGTGATGAAGCTCGCCATGGCAAAGCATTTGCAGGTCTCTTAAAGAGATATTTCAACTAATCTGTTTATTACGGATGAGCACGCTTTACGGCGTGCTTTTTTTTGTCACTTGGTTTTGTTGCTTTGGTTTTTTCTTGGATATTTATACTCTGCAGTGTTAAAATAAATTGTATACAGAGGCTGTTATGAAACGAATAGTTAGCTTTTTATTTTTGTTTGTTTTTTTATTTCTTTCTTGTTCTTTAAATCATAGCCCATCTCATCCTGAAGCGCCCGTATATACGCTTACGCTTTTAAAAAGTGAAGGAAGCGAAGAAGTATATAAAGAGTATTACAACAAGGGTGATAAATGGTACTACAATAAGGAATGTACTAACGTTATTCCAAGTGATTTTAGTGTTCAACTTCCAGAGGAGACAACAATATCGGTAAACCTTGAGTATAACGGCGGAGCGATAGTTAATAGAGCTCAGGCTCCTCAGGATAATAAGTTAACATCTTCTGTAACGGCAAAAGGTTTTTATGTAAAAGCGGATAATGTTGAAATAGATATTTTCGAATCTGACAGGGAAAGGAAATTGTATAGTCTTTCCATGCCACGCTCCATAATCGGATATGCTAAATATCAATATACTCCTGAAAAATATGTGCTTCCAAAGCTTGAAAAATCGCCTGAGATTCTTTTATTTTATGAAAATGATGCGGGTGATTATTTTATTGCAGGCAATGAATATCCTTTTATAAAAGATGAGAATCTGTCTGCTTTTTTTATACACAGTGATACGTGTTATAAATTAACGGTAAGGCAAGATAAGAAAGAAGATTTATTTTATTATTACCGTCCTGCCGAAGATAAATGGCACGAAACACAGGAACCTACTTCTTATGTTATAACAGAAATTCCTGATGTGGATAAATTTACAAAAGCCCATCAGTATCGTATTACCTATCATGCCAATACTCCTGAGGGAGTTAGCGCAACGGTTCCCGTAAGTAAAGTTGTTAAAGGACAAAGGATATTAAATATAAACGGGATAGTTGATGACAATAACACATTTATAGGCGGAATATATGAAGACACTCTGTTAAGTGCCGAATATATTGATTATATACTAACACAGGATGACATTCCCTCTATTCTTTGCGACAGCGAGTATTATGAGTTTGAGTGCTGGGTTGATAAAGGCCCCGAAAGTAAGGAAACAGTTACACAAGGTTCTGTAGTGGACGGCAATAAAAACTACTATGCAAAATGGAACAAAATAGAACCTGTCACATTCACATTTAAGGATCCCGCATGGTTTACCTCAGATGAAAACGGCACCGGTGTTGATGAAAATACAAGGAGTGTGAATGCCGAAATGTCTGTTTGGATTGATCAGGCAGATAATAAATGCGTTATACGCAGAACAAAAAACACTGTGGCTGAAGGGGAAGTGTATGGCGGTTTTACACTCTCTTATCCGTCTAATATAGGAACCTTTAATGTAATAGGTGTTCCATCCCGTCATGGCTATGCATTTAAAGGCTGGGCATCAAGTGCCGAAGATGCAATAAAAGGGATCATAAAATACCCTGTTTCAAACGGTGCATGTTTGGTAACCGACAAAAATGATACCTCACTCTGGGCAGTATGGGGCAACGACGGTGAATATTGGCAAATTAAAATTTCTCCGTATATGCCAAATCTGGGAAGCGATGTAAAACCAAATCCGACGGACGGTGTTTTATACAGGGAAATACTGTTGCCTGCAAAAGGGTATAAATATCCGGGAGCTAATGCTCAGCTTATGGATGATACCACTCTTGGTACGGTATATAAGGATTTCTACATATCCGAACATCTTATTACGGGAGGATTAATTGAATACTTAAAACAGTTTAAGGAATATATAGGCAACATTGAACTGCCAAGTATTAAGTATTCGTCATCCGAGAAACAAAACATTTATACCATAGGTTCAAGACAACCGGAAGGAGGGTATAACTATCTACAGCCGGCTTTAACCGTAAATATGTATACTGCTGTTCTTATAGCAAATGCGGTTACGGCACGCAGAAATCTTTTTGAAAACATTGATTATAAAGAAGGACTTACCCCAGCTTATACAAAAGTATCCTCTTTATCATCCGAAAGCCCAACATGGGATGATGCCGTAAAAACATTTAAGGAGGCAAAAGAACTTGTTGATTATTGTCTGTCACAGGGGCGTGTAGTATACAACGGTAAAGGAACAGGATTCAGATTGCCGACAGATGCAGAGCGCATGTTCGCGTTTAAAGCAATTCCAAATCTTTCCTCCGTTTGGAAAAAATCAGAAGTACAGGGGAATTACGGACAAGAACTTAAGGCTTCATTCTTTCCTCAATTCCAAAGGGTGGATCAGGCAAGCGGAGACAGAAACCCCGCAAGCAACGATAAAGATGCTACGCTTAATGCATATTGTTATACATTCCGCTCTTCAAACGGTATGTCTCAGCCTATTTTGGATGTTTATATGAAAGACAGTAAATTGCCAAACAACATAGGAGCTTATCATATGTCGGGGCTTGCGGGAGAGTGGGTTGATACACCGTATTCTTCAACCGATTATCTTGTTATGGGTTCAAGTTGGTTTGCAAGCGGTACAATGATGAGAACAGGATACAGAAATCATATGACTCCTGATACAAATACTGGCTTTATCGGGTTACGCTTGGTAAGAAATAAATAATATTCTCCTTCTATTGCATAATTATGCATAAATTTTGTATAATTATGCACAATGAGGGAAAAAATGAAAAATAAACTATTATTACTTGCGCTGTCATGCGTTTTATTATTAACTGTTTCGTGTTCTAAAACGGCTCCTAAGGCTATAGGTGTTCAAGCAGGTACTACAGGTCAGTATTTTGTAGAAGGCGATGCTGATTGGGGATTTGAAGGAATTAAAGGGTATGAATGCAAGCACTATGCAAATGCTGGTCTTGCCGTTCAGGATTTAAAGAATAAATCCATTAAATACGTTCTTACCGATCAGGCACCAGCACTTACTCTTGCAAACACAATCAAAGGTATTAAAGTTATAAATATTCCGTTGTCGGAAGAAGAGTATGCATTTGCCGTAGATAAATCCCAAAATGATCTTCTTCAAAAGGTTAACGCTGCACTTGAAAAAATAAAGCAAAACGGCAAGTTTGATTCTATTCTTAAGGCTTACAGTACAGGGGATGGAATAAAGCCAGTAACAAGTGCAAAGAAGGATCTTTCAAAGCAGGATAAACAGCTTGTAGTTGCCACAAATGCGGCATTTGCTCCGTTTGAATATCGCGAAGGGGACAAATTCTGTGGTATCGACATGGAGCTTGCTCGTGAGATAGCAGATGAACTTGGTATGGAGCTTGTTATTGAAGACATGGAGTTTGACTCTGTTGTTATCTCTGTTGGTAAACACGGAGTAGATCTTGGAATGGCGGCTCTTACGGTAAATGAAACCCGAAAGAAATCCGTTAACTTCTCATCTTCTTACTATAATGCTGCTCAGGTTTTGGTTACTCTTGAAAATGATAATACATTCCAATCATGCAAAACTGCATCCGATGTTCTTGCTGCATTAAAGTGATACTATTATGTGGAATGTATTCAGTAATCAATTAATAGCAAAGGGCGGGTACAAGCTTATTTTAACCGGCTTGGTTTCTACGTTGGAAATAGCCATAGCCGGACTTTTGATAGGTTTTGTGTTTGGTGCAATTCTTGCGTTTATAAAAGTGGCGCCTAAGTATAAAAGGGGAATCCGCATACTGTCACGAATTGCCGATGTCTATATCGCTTTGTTCAGAGGAACCCCTATAGTCGTACAGCTTCTTATTGGATATTTCGTAATAGCTCCGTTGTTGGGAGGATTGGTAAACGGAATAGCTGTATCAATAGCAGTGTTTGGATTAAACAGCGGAGCTTATATGTCCGAGATGATAAGGGGAGGAATCCTTAGTGTAGATCCTGGACAGCTTGAAGCAGGTAGGGCATTAGGGCTCACTTTTACACAGGCAATGCTTAAAATTGTCTTGCCTCAAAGCGTAAAAAACATTCTTCCGTCCCTTGGAAACGAGTTTATATCGCTTATCAAGGAAACATCCGTTGTGAGTTTTATTGCGGTTGTGGATTTAACAAAGGCATACAAGACCATGGCTGACGCGACATATGAGTATATAGTTCCATATTTAATGCTTGCGCTTACTTATTTGATTCTTGTTATGATCGTTACGTTTATTATGAATGACATAGAAAGGAGATTTAAGAAAAATGAGCGATGAAGTGCTTTTGAGCGTTAAAGGGTTAAAAAAGAACTTCGGCAACCTTGCCGTTCTTAAGGGAGTGGATCTTGACGTACACAAGGGAGAAAAAATAGTTATTATCGGTGCATCAGGCTGTGGTAAAAGTACATTTTTAAGATGTATCAACTGCCTTGAGGATCCAAGTGACGGCGCAATAATGTTCGAAGGTGAAAACCTTGCGGATATGAGTGTTGATATCAATATCCATCGTCAAAAAATAGGTATGGTGTTTCAACAGTTTAATTTGTTTAACAACTACACCATCTTAGATAACATAATGCTTGTGCCGCTTACAGTTGCAAAAAAGAATATAAAAAATCGAAAGCTTCTCAGCGAGAAAAAAATTGAAATTGAGGAAAAGGCACATAGTCTTTTAAAGCGAATAGGACTTGACGATAAAGCTTTATGTTATCCTTCCGTTCTTTCGGGAGGGCAAAAACAGCGTGTTGCAATAGTGCGTGCTCTTGCTATGGAACCCAAGGTAATGCTTTTTGACGAACCGACATCTGCCTTGGATCCTGAGATGGTTGGAGAGGTTTTAAATCTTATGAAAGACCTTGCCACCTCCGGTATGACAATGCTTATAGTTACCCACGAGATGTCGTTTGCACGTCAGGTTGCAGATAGAGTAGTATTTATGGATGATGGCAAAATTGCAGAAGAGGGAAGTCCGGAAAATATTTTTGATAACCCTGTAAATGCACATTTACAATCATTCTTAAAAAAAGTTTTATAAGGAGAAAATATGACAAAAGGTATTAAAAAAATTGTTCTTGCATATTCCGGAGGGCTTGATACTTCCATAATAATTCCATGGCTTAAGGAAAACTATGATAACCCCGAAATTATAGCTGTTTCCGGCGATGTGGGACAGAATGATGAGCTTGAGGGGCTTGAAGAAAAAGCCATTAAAACCGGTGCATCAAAATGTATTGTAATGGATCTTAAAGAGGAGTTTGTTCAGAATTATATATATCCAACTCTTAAGGCCGGTGCAAAATATGAGGGAGAATATCTTTTAGGAACATCCTTTGCACGTCCCGTAATAGCAAAGGGGCTTTGTGAAATAGCAAAAAAAGAAAACGCAGATGCAATATGTCATGGAGCAACAGGTAAGGGAAACGATCAAGTTCGCTTTGAATTGGCAATAAAGGCCTTCTTACCCGATATTAAAATCATAGCTCCTTGGAGAGAGTGGAACATTAAAAGCAGGGAAGAAGAGATAGAATATGCCGAAAAGCATAACATCCCTTTAAAGATAAATAGGGAAACAAACTATTCTAAGGATAAAAACCTTTGGCATTTATCTCACGAAGGACTGGATTTGGAAAACCCCGAAAACATGCCCGACTATGAAAAAGCAAAGTTTTTGGAAATGACAACTCCGCCTCGCTTAGCACCCGATAAAATTACAAAAGTAACCATAGGTTTTGAAAAGGGAAAGCCCGTAACGCTTAACGGAGTTAAAAAGACTGGAGTTGAAATGGTTACGGAACTTAATAAAATCGCAGGTGAAAACGGCATAGGTCTTGTCGATATTGTTGAGAACAGACTTGTGGGAATGAAATCCCGCGGTGTTTACGAAACTCCGGGAGGAAGCATTCTGTATCGTGCTCATGAGGTTCTTGAAACGCTTTGTTTGGACAAGGATACACAACATTACAAAAGCAAAATTGCTCTTGAATATGCGGACCTTGTTTATAACGGCAAATGGTTTTCTCCGCTTCGTGAAGCACTCGATGCCTTTGTCGATGCAACTCAGGAGAATGTCACAGGCAGTGTAACTCTTGCTCTGTACAAGGGTAATATGATAAACGCCGGAGTTTCTTCTCCGTATTCTTTATACAGTGAGGAAATCGCAACCTTTGGCGAAAGCGACTATGACCATAGCGATGCGAAAGGTTTTATAAATCTTTTCGGACTTTCTACAAAAATAAGAGCAAAACTACTCGGAGATAAAAAATGAACAATACTCCACTCTGGGCAAAGAACAGCGATGTTGTAATTCCGGATGAGGTTAAGGCAGTGAATAATTCACTGCCTTTTGATTATGTCCTTTTGCCATATGATTTAAAGGCGAGTATCGCACATGTAAGAATGCTAAAAAGCTGCAACATCCTGACTCGTGAAACATCCGACAGGATTATAAATACTTT
Source organism: uncultured Spirochaetaceae bacterium (assembly GCA_945910645.1). Taxonomy (GTDB): domain Bacteria; phylum Spirochaetota; class Spirochaetia; order Sphaerochaetales; family Sphaerochaetaceae; genus UBA9848. The sequence goes on from CAMDZB010000001.1 coordinate 142,004, forward strand.
AAATGATATGGTTAAAGAGGGCGATGAACTTTTAAATAAAATCCTTTCATCAGGGGAGGAGGATGTCCATTCGGCTATTGAGGCGGAGCTTATAAAGCGCATAGGGGAAGATGGTAAAAAGGTTCACACCGCACGTTCAAGAAACGATCAGGTGGCTACGGCTTTTCGACTTCTTGTTGCCGATTATATCGCCTCCATATCCGATAAGGTGGCTCTGTTTATTAAAGCACTCATTGATACGGCTTATAAACACACGGAAACAGTTATGCCGGGCTACACCCATCTGCAGCATGCACAATCTGTTTCTTTGGGTTATTACCTTACAACCTATGCTTACATGTTCTATGCCGATTACAAGGCGCTTAAAAAAGCAGAGGAGTCATGCATGGAGTATTTGCCACTCGGAAGCCTTGCCTTTGCCGGTACTTCTTTTAAAACAGACAGAAATATGATGGCAAAGGAGCTTGGCTTTAAGGCTCCCTCTCCAACCGCATCATATGGCGTTTCCGACAGGGATTTTCTTTTGGAAACTCTACACTGTTTGTCTGTTCTTGCCCTACATCTTTCTCGCATTTCGGAAGAGTTTATTCTGTGGACATCAAACGAATTCGGTTTTATAAATATGGACAAGCGCTATTCAACAGGCTCATCCATTATGCCTCAAAAAAAGAATCCCGACATCCCCGAACTTATACGAGGTAAGAGCGCAAGAGTGTTTAGCGCATACAGCAGGGTATGGATTGCGTTAAAAGCCCTTCCTCTTTCGTATAACAAAGACATGCAAGAGGACAAAGAGGCCTTTTTTGATGCATTTGAAACGATAACTATTATGCTTGATGCCATTATTCCTTTTTTCTCAACTCTTACCTTCAATAAAAAAAGAATGGAAGAGGAATCTAAAAAAGGATATATGAATGCAACTGATGCTGCGGACTATCTTGTTAAAAAAGGCGTACCTTTCAGAACCGCATACCGTATAGTTGGCACCCTTGTTGAAAATATTTCAAAATCGGGAGTTGCTCTTGAGGATCTGAGTCTTTCGGAGTACAAAAAAGCCTCTCCTCTGTTTGACGAGGATATTGTTGAATTTGTTAAGGAGATCAACTGTATGGAGCGTCGATCATCATACGGAGGATGTGCATCCTCTGAGGTTAAGGCGCGCCTTGATGATCTTTTAAATGCGCTCAGGGATTCGAAGGTCTTCTTAAGAGATACTTTAACTAAGTCTTAAATGCAAAAGGGGTGAGATGAAGTTTATACATTTATCGGATTTACATCTTGGGAAGAAGCTAAACGAATACTCTTTGGTTGAAGATCAGAGGTATATTTTAAATCAAATCGAGAACATTATTAGGGAAGAAAAACCGGATGCGGTACTCATCGCAGGTGATGTTTATGATAAAAGTATTCCATCAATTGAGGCAAATGAGCTATTTGACGATTTTGTCTCATCCCTCACGCTCATTACAAAGCACATCTTTATTATCAGTGGAAACCATGACTCTCCTGAGAGGCTGTCTGTATTAAGTCGTCTCGTTGATAAACTTGGTCTTCATATTTCTGAGGCCTACAACGGCGTAATTAAGCCACTAGAGCTTAAGGATGAATACGGCAATGTTGATGTGTACATGCTTCCGTTTGTAAAGCCACAGGTTGTTAAAAAGTACTTTCCTGATGATGAGATCAACTCATACACTGATGCGATACGCGTTGCGATTGATCACATGAACGTGGATGAGAGTAAGCGCAATGTCCTTGTTGTTCATCAGTTTGTAACAGGTGCTCGTAGGTCTGAGTCTGAGGAAGTTACAGTTGGTGGACTTGATAATGTGGATGCATCGGTATTCTCTGTGTTCGACTACGTGGCACTTGGGCACATCCATAGCCCGCAGAAGATTTCATCAGAACGAATATACTATTCAGGAACACCGCTCAAGTACTCGTTCTCAGAGGCAAATGATACAAAATCCGTTGCTGTTGTAGAGCTGAAAAACAAGGGTGAACTTACGCTTAAAACGATCATGCTCAAGCCCCTACATGAACTTAGGATACTTGAGGGCACGTATGATGAAATCATGAGTAAGAAGACCTACGAGGGTACAACGTACCAGAGCGACTACGTTAAGGTGATACTAAAGGACGAGGATGATATCTTAAATGCTCTTGGTAACCTACGCACTGTGTATCACAACCTCATGGAGCTCCGCTACGACAACAAGCGTACTCGTACAATGGTGTCTATTGATGGCAATAGCGATAGTAAGAGTAAAACGCCTCTTGAACTATTTTCAGAGTTGTTTGAGGCTCAAAATGGATGTAAAATGAGCGATAAACAGACCTCATTTATAAAATCCCTTATTGAGGATATATGGGAGGTATAGCGTGAGACCATTACAGTTAACCATGTCCGCATTTGGGGCATACGGAGATAAAACAACAGTTGATTTCACCACGTTTGGAACATCAGGCGTGTACCTCATCACAGGTGACACAGGAGCTGGTAAAACCACCATTTTTGATGCAATAACATACGCTTTGTATGGCGAGCCGAGCGGAGAAGTCAGGGACGTTTCTACGTTGAGGTCAAAGTATGCAAAACTAGAGACGCCAACTTATGTAGAGCTGACCTTTGAGGATAAGGGGAAGGAGTACTACATCAGACGCAATCCCGATTACGAGCGCAGGTCTAACCGTGGAAGCGGAACAACTAGGGAAAGAGCTGATGCACTCTTTAGAGATCATAATGGTAACCAGACCACAGGAACTACTGCAGTGAGCGCAAAGGTGATTGATCTACTTGGAATAAACCGTAACCAATTCAAGCAGATTGCAATGATTGCACAAGGTGATTTCTTAAGGCTACTTCTTGCGGATACAAAAGACAGAATTGCCATCTTCCAAAAGATATTCCTTACAGAAAAGTTCCAGGTGTTACAGAACAGGCTTAAGGATAAGGCGCTTGCTCTTGGGAATACTTACGCAAATGAAACAAGGAACATTTCATCCTTTGTTCAAAACTTCAAGTGTAATGAAAGCTCAATGTATTTTAAGAGCGTTGAGGATGCAAAGATTGGTGACATCCAAACGGATGAAGTACTTGAACTCTTTAGAAAAGTAATCAAGACTGATGAGGACGCGCTAAAAAGTGACGAGAAGAAGCTTGATGAACTCAACAGATCAATTAGTACTCTGAATGATGAAATCGTTAAATACGACACGCTAAATAACACAAGAGAAAGTCTTGAAAGGGATAAGGCTGATCTTCCGATCATCACAGAAGCCTACAACAAGGCAAAGAAGGATGCAGAGAGTATAAACGATAAGAAAGCCTCACTTGATGAGATCAGAGCGGATATTGAAAAGATTAAGGTGGAACTGCCCGACTACGAGGAACTTGAAAAATGCTCAAATGAACTTCTACGCTATAAGAATGAACAGGAATCATTTCAGCGTTCTATGAAAGCAAAAACTACTGAAAAAGAGGCACATTCTGCGTCGCTTAATGAGTGCAAGATGAAACAAAGTACGCTCAGTGAGTCTAAAACTGAAAAGCTTAAGGAAGAGACGAAGAAGCAGGCTTTAGAGGCTGAACTTAAAAACATAATGACCATTGAGGGTGACATCAGAGCCATAAACGAGGATAGAGCAGAATTCGAAAGCATAAAGAAGACCTACAAGGCTCTAAAGGCTGAGGCGGATACTCTGAATGAACGCTTTAGGGATGCAAACAGACTCTTCTTAGATGAGCAGGTTGGAATTATCGCAGAGACGCTCGAGGATGGAAAGCCGTGCCCAGTATGCGGATCACTCACGCACCCTAATAAGGCTCATAAGAGAGAGAATGCACCAAGTAAGGCAGAGCTTGATGAGCTAAAAAAACTCTCCGAGGATAAGGATAGAGAAGTTGAGGAAATCACAAAAAAGGGATCAGAGATAAAAGGTGCCCTTTATGCAAAACAACACAGCCTTAATGAGAAGGCGTTAGAGCTATTTGGAAGCGCAGATCTTTCAAATATCCATACTTTAATTGAGGAACGAAAAGCAAAAATTAACGATGAAATTAAGGCAACAATTGAGGTTATCCAAAGCTACGAAAGACAAATTAATGAAAAGGAAAAACTTGAGAACAACATCAAAAATCTTGAAGGATTACTGGATAAGCTTGATGGCGAAATTAATAATCTGAACATCAAGATTACCGCGAATAAGACAAACGCTAAGAACAATACTGATCGTATCAAAGTGCTGAAGGGAAAGCTTCAGTATCCATCAAAACAAGACGCGCTCGATAGGAAAACGACGCTTGAGGCTAAAAAAGACATGCTATCAAAATACATTGAAAATACGGAAAAGCTCCTCAAAAAGGCAGAGGCGGAATTTAACGAGATCAACACAAGGATTAAACAGGCGGAGTCACAACTTAAAGGATACTCGTTCAATTTCAACATCGATGATAAACGTATAGAGTATGACAAATTGATTGCAAATCGTGATGAACTCAACACGAGTATCACAACTCTTAAGGTACGCATTGATGGTAACGCTTCGTGTTTACGCAACATCGAAGATAAGTACAAGGAGATTAAGAAAACTGAGGATGAATGGAAGCTAATTAGCACGCTCTCGGATACTGCAAACGGGCAAATTAATGGTAAGAGTAAAGTAAACCTTGAAGCGTACGTTCAGATGAGTTATTTTGATCGCATAATAGCCCGTGCAAATACTCGATTTTTGATGATGTCAAACGGCCAGTACGAGCTTGAAAGGCGTAAGGAGATCACAGAGCGTAATCGCCAGGCAGGGCTAGATCTTGACGTTGTGGATCACTTTAACGGTACGAAGAGGAGCGTAAAGTCACTCTCAGGCGGTGAATCGTTCATCGCATCGCTCTCGCTTGCTCTAGGGCTTTCTGATGAGATACAGTCCACATCGGGCGGCATACGCATCGACTCAATGTTTGTGGATGAAGGTTTTGGTACTCTTGATGATGAGGTGTTAAAGCGCGCGCTTGATGCTTTAATGATACTGAGTGAGGGTAATAAGCTTGTTGGAATTATCTCGCACGTTTCTGAACTCAAAACGCGCATTCATAATCAAATTGTGGTGAGTAAGTGTGAAAATGGATCTAATGTGAGTATTAAACACGAGTAGTTAAGTACAGTTTGTTTGAGAGAGTTTTTCAAGAATCTTTTAAAAACTCTGGAGAAATGCAAAGTTTGTTACATTTTTTAGAAAAATTTGGAGATGGGGAGAGTCGAACTCCCGTCCTACCAGGGCATCCGTACCCGTCTACAAGCTTAGTTTGTACTTGCAGTCTCGCATAGGAACTGGTAACAAACCTCCCGATTCCTATACAAAGACACGGTAAAATTTAGAGAAGCATCACGTGCCAAGGTGCCGCTCGAACCTCAGGTATTAAGGAAATCTAAGTCTGGGGTCACCCTTTAGAAATCCCCGTCAGCTGTCGCTTAAGCTGCAAGAGCTAACTCTGCATCGTCGAAGTAGACTTCGTCGTCTTCTTTCTTTTTAGCAGTTATTGTTTTTGCTAGTTTAAAGAGTTGGCGCTCTGCCTGCAAGATACGACCTACACAACTGATAGTCGAAACCAAATACACCCCCAAATGTTTAATGATGTATAGTTATAATATAAGCATTTAAGCTTAAATTATCAACTAAAAAGGTGGCAAAATTAATTGAAGATATACAATTTTTCTTTTATTATTAGAAAACAAAATCTTTAATTAGCGTTACGGAGATTACTATGACAAGAGAAGAAGCATATAAGATTTTAACAAAGTACAACAAAGAGCATTTTCACATTCAGCACGCAATTACGGTTGAAAACGTGATGATGTGGTTTGCGGATAAGCTTGGCTATGGGGATGAAAAGGAACATTGGGGCATCGTAGGCATGCTTCATGATGTAGACTTCGAGATGTATCCAAAGGAGCACTGCGTAAAGGCACGCGAGCTTCTAAAAAATGAAGGTGTTGATGACTCAATCATTCATTCTGTGATCTCCCACGGTTACGGAATGACAATGGAATGTGGCGTAACCATCACAGAGGAGCCTACGCACGAGATGGAAAAGGTGCTCTTTGCAAGTGATGAACTTACAGGTTTAATCTGGTCTGCATCCCTCATGCGTCCATCCAAAAGCACCAAAGACATGGAGCTCAAGTCGTTAAAGAAAAAGTATAAGGATAAGAAATTTGCAGCAGGGTGTTCGCGCGATGTGATTGAGAAAGGTGCTACTATGCTCGGCTGGGACTTGGATAAATTGTTGGAATTAACTCTTACTGCTATGAAAGATACAGAGGATGAGATTACATCAGAGCTTTCTGCCATAACTGCGTGACACCCGCATCCTGGGCGATCTACGTCATCAGGCTGTACCTACATCAGTGAATTTTATTCGGTAAAACGCCAGGATATCATGTAATGTATGTTATCAGGAAGGTTTTCATCTTCCAGAGCCATTTGTTCAAAGGCTCCAGTCAACCCAAGCTCCAAAGCTGTCTGATGGAAATGAGATAGGGCAATACCAATATCCACCTGTTTGATGGTTTTCTCTTCCTTGGAAAGGCCGCTTTTATAGTTCGCATAAAAGTGATAGGCGTTTTCGGTTTTACGCACTCGCCAAGGCTGGGTATTTTTTGCAGAGGGAGCCAGGCGTACCATTTCAAGCGGCTGAGCATAGGCTCCGGCCATGTCCTTGGTAAGCGGAGTGCGAAAATCCGCCTGATAGAATAGCTCCTTCCACTCTTTTCGGGATGAAGCTTTCATGGCAGAGCGCGTCAGATTTTCTATCAGTCTGCGTTTAGCTGCAGGATAGCCTACCGGTGAAATTGCTGGGAACAGTTCGTCCTTTGGGATTTTCATGGCAGAAGCAAAGCTGTCACGGCTGAAGGTGGCACCCAACCACACCGTACCCAGTCCCATATGGGTGGCTAACAAGATGAGATTTTCAAATTCATATCCGGCCGCCAAGGGTGCCAGCTTTGTATCTGGGATGGAGACTCCCAGGAAAGTACTCGCTCCCTTGATGATACCGTAGGTTCCCAATTTTTCTCCATCTGAACGCAGTTCCTTATCTATGATGTATGTATGGACAGGAACACCAAAGGGATTATCTAGCTCTTTCATACATATAAGCAGGGCTTCTCGATCTTGGGGCAGGAGAGACTTGTTCTCATAGGTTCGAACACTGTGTCGTTTTTGAATAGTTTCTACAACAGGAATGGACAATTTCATTGCATTTTACCTCTCTGTAGTTATTTTGTTTTTTTTTATAGCATATCTCTTGCTTTTTTCGCAAGAACCGATAAGATGTCAGATGTCATAAATCAAATTAAATCTTCTTTAGTCTAGTACTTGTTGGATATGGTATAGTTCAGCAAAGTTCCACCATCTAAATTCTCGTTTAAGGCACCAGATGGTATCGCGAGTTTGATAATCGGGATGAGGAGCGCGAAAGGCAAGGTAGCCCTAACGCAGGACATACCTTTGTGGTAGGACAAGTGGGCTTACCGCCAGCCTGACAAAGCTAATCACCCGAGATCAAACGAGCCTCATCCAATTGCGAAGCGAGTATACTTTGTGTATGTGAGTGAGCATTGAGGTGGAGAGAGACAAAGAGATCGCCCGTAAATTCAACAAGCATCCTAGCGAGTTGAAGATTGGGATGCGAAGGCTAAGTCGCAGGTTCCTGATGCCGCCGCGATTTTACTTTTTGTAAATGAGCAAGGCTCAGGGTTCTAAGACAACGAATTCGCCCCCAGATTCAACGAGCAAAAAAAAAGGCTGCTTCGACAAACCGAAGCAGCCTTTTTGTTTTACTCATACCTTTTTAGGTGGAAACTTAGGATTCTTATTTTCAATATTATCCTCAGTAAGAGCATCAATACCCTCAACGTCAATACGTTTAGGGAGCAACAAGCTGAGCAACAGTGACACAACAAATACACCAGCAACAGGGTTACCCTGGAATATATCCTTAACTATCTGTGGCATGTGGTTAAAGAACTGAGGAACCTGAGTAACACCTATTCCGATACAGAACGATGTTGCTACAATAAGCATGTTCCTCTGACCGCCGCCACAAGCTGTAATCATTGTAATACCTGATACTATAATTGCACCGAACATAATAAGGGTACATCCGCCTAAAACTGGATCTGGAAGCGTTGAGAAGAATGCGCCGATTGGTGGGAATAAACCTGCAAGAATAAGGGTAAGGGCACCGAACATGATTGTAAATCTGTTTACAACCTTTGTCATTGCAACAAGACCAACATTCTGCGAGAATGATGTGATCGGAGGACAGCCAAATACTCCACCTGAAACTGCAGACATAAATCCGTCGCATGCAAGTGATCCTGACACCTCACGCTCTGTGATGTTACGACCAAGTCCTCCTGTACATACTGCAGTGGTATCACCTATAGTTTCTGCAGCAGAAACAAGGAATACAAGAGTAACCGAAATAATAGCGCCTATATCGAATTTAGGAGTAAAGCGGAACAGATGGGGCAATGAAATGAATCCCAACTCTTTGACCGTTGCTGCTATTGAATCAAAATTGACCATTTGAAAACAAATAGCAACTATGTATCCCACTATAAGTCCGAAAAGAACATAAAGCTGCTTAAAAAAGCCCTTTGCGAAAGCATTGAACATAAGACATGCAATAAGTGTTATAAGTCCTACAACAAGAACCTGCCATGAACCTGCATCAAATACTTTTCCGTGTAAACCTATTACTCCGTTTGAAGCAGATAACGATGAAATACCTACGTTCAACAAAGAAAATCCGATAGTCGTTACAACACATCCTGAAACTATGGGAGTAACTGCTTTTCTCCAATATTTTGCAGTAAGACCTAACAGCCCTTCTATGCATCCGCCAACTATTACAGCACCAACCATTATACCGTAATCCTTTGTTGCACATGCAATCATTGCACTAAGGAAGGTAAAGCTCAATCCCATTACAACAGGAAGCCTTGCTCCTATTCGCCATATGGGATAAAGCTGAATTAATGTTCCGATACCGGCAACAAGCATAGCAGCCTGAATTAATTGAGCTGTTTGAACTGGCGTAAACTTTTCGCCATTGTAAACTGCAAGACCGGCAATAATCATAACCGGAACAACGTTAGATACAAACATAGCAAGAACATGCTGCAAACCAAATGGGATTGCTCTTGCAATTGGAACTTTACCGTCCAACTTGTAAATGTTGTTTGGGGCAGCATCTTTGAGTGAAAAAGCCTCCTTAATGCTTGCCATAACCTTCTTAAAATTCATATGAATTCTCCAAAAAATAAGATTGTTACGAAAGGAAACGCAACCCATTTATTATATCATAAAAAAAAGAGACGTCAAAAAAATTTTATAATGTCATTAATATACTAAAAATAATACAAAAAACAGCCTTATTACTTGATAATTTTTCTTTGATGATAACAAATAGTATAATTACATACTATAATTAATTATATATAATAACTATAAAAACATCATCTAATACCTATGCTATTATCAGCAGTTAAGGAAGGAACAAATGAAAAGAAAAAACAACTGGAATTTATTGGGAGTAATTGTATTAATTGCAATGTGCGCATTTATGTTTATTTCCTGTCAGCAGGGTCCTACTCTAAATCCCTATAAAACACTCACATTAGATATTGAAGGACAACAGCAAAAACTGTATTACGGAGATGGTGCATGGTATAACGCGCTCAGCGAAGGTGGTTTACTTATTGATGATAACAAAGTCATGGGAGATGATGTAAAATTCACCATATCGGAAACTAAAAAATGGACTGTAACGTTCAATAAGAATACTCCGGCAGGCGCAAAAGATAATGAAATCTCAATTTCACGTGAGTCTGTTGAAGTTACCTCAGAATTAAGTCTTTCACCCGGTGATCTGATTGACAATACAGGTAAAGTACTTGTAAGCAGGATTAGCGAGGATGTAACTATTACCGGAACATATCCTCCAAAAGCCATAGGACAGGACATTACAGTTTTATTTGATAATGAGAACTATGAATTTGAAAAATGGACCACGGAGGGCGGAGAGGAGATAACCGATATTACTTCTTATCCGGTTAGCGGTAATATCACGATTAAAGCAACATGGAATAATACATCGGACTTTAAAGTGCTTGCCGTTAAGGACGGAGATGAAAGAGTAGATACTGTATATTACAATACAAAAGACCGTAAGTGGTATGCTGGTAGCGATACAACAAGCGGCGAAAAAACAACAGTTGCTACTCCTCAAGACAAAACATACACAATCACACTTAATTATGATAACGATGGGCGAAACGAAACCCGTAGCGAACCTGTAACAAGTTATTTCAGTGGATATGAAGATGGAAGTGAAGTCAAAGTACAAGCAGACGGCTTACTTAGTGGTTATACAATAAACAGTGATACAACACTTTTTGCGAAGTGGAGTAAAGAGAAATATAGCGAGCCTTCACAACCCACACGTGACGGCTATGTGTTTAACGGTTGGTACAACGGTGATGATGAATACAATTTCGACAGCGTTGTAGAAGGGAATATGACAATTACTGCCCATTGGACAAAAAAGACATTTAATACACTTACATTAGATATTGCTGGACAACAGCAAAAACTTTATTACGGAAGCGACAATGCATGGTATAGCGATGTGGTAGTGAAAGGCGAAGATCAGTTACTTCCTGATGATAACAAAGTCACGGGAGATGATGTAAAATTCAACATATCGGAAACTACTAAATGGACTGTAACGTTTAACAAGAATACTCCTGCAGGAGCAAATGCTGATGAAATCAAAATTTCACATAAGTCTGTTGAAGTTGTATCGGAATTAAGTCTTTCACCTAATAATGTCATTGATATAACAACAGGTAAAGTACTTAAAAGCAGTATCAGCGAGAATGTAATCGTTACCGGAACATATCCTCCAAAAGCCATAGGACAGGACAAGGACATTACAGCTTCATCCACTAATAAGAACTATGAATTTGATAAGTGGACCACGGAGGGCGGAGAGGAGATAACCGATATTACTTCTTATCCGGTTAGCGGTAATATCACGATTAAAGCAACATGGAATAATATATCGGACTTTAAAGTGCTTGCTGTTAAGGACGGAGATAAAATAGTAGAAACTGTATATTACTACACAGACGGTAAATGGTATAAAGAACGCAGTACAACAAGTGAAGTAATAACAAGTATTGCTCTTCCAGACAGTACAACAAAGACATACACAATCACACTTGATTACGATAACGATGGGCGAAACGAAACCCGTAGCGAA
>CAMDZB010000002.1 GCA_945910645.1 uncultured Spirochaetaceae bacterium
GAACATATTCAAGGTTCTCGGACGTAAAGCGAGGGCAGGATACTCCCGAACTAGCGTTGTCATTACCAAAAATCAAAGTGTATTCGAGATACGGGAATTTATTTAAATTGCGATGAACCATAGTTCCCATAATTTCATTAAGGCACTGCTGTCTGCTCATCACATCAGTTGCCTCTTTGACAAGTATTCTCTGTTTGTTCCTGATTTCCCAGTATTTTGACATCTGTCCGTTCAACGAGAAATAGGGACTTAGATTCTTCGAACTGAATTTCCTGTCCTTCAGCCGATTTATTATCTCAAGCGAAAGAAGAGAAGAACAACTGAGTTTTGAAAAATCGTTCTGATGAAAATTGACATCTTTCCACTTGACATCCATCCCATCTGGCTTAATCCAGTAGCAGTCGCTGAGGCTTAGACCGAAATTCCTGAACATCGGCAGCAATGTTGACGATATGCCGTTCTTGAGAAGAACTTCTGCAACCTTGTCTCTCGATTTCGGAATGGCTCTCATACTCCACCATTCCTGCATTGCCTTTTTGGAATCAATATACTTCGGAACAAGTTCGGGAGCAATTACCTTCCTGTCTGTTATTATTCCATTATCCTCGTTTATTAGCAGAGAAGCTACAACATCGTCTTTATGCAATAGCTTGCAATTCATACCTTTCATAGCAAGATGATACCCTATTATTGAAAAAAATTCTATTTTGCAGGACAAATCAGCACAGAAAACAAATTAAATCATACAAGCAATGATTTTACTTTAAGTATTCAAGGATGGATTGATATTCTTTATCGCCTGTGACTGTGTAGGCGTTTTCAAAGAATTCTTTGTCGTACATGTTTTTCTCAAGGGCATAGTTGATGAGTTTTACACCGTTTGCTTTGTCATTATTTTCGATTGTTTCTTTTAACAGCCCATTGATATCAGAGATGGTCACAGCGTTCTTCTCAAATAGAAGCGCGTACGCCTCTGATAGCTTTTTGTTGTCCTCAAGCGCCTCTGCAGCCTCGATTGCGTAACGGATAGCCTTGGTGTAGTGCGGGAACTTATTGTAGAGCCTTAGAGACTCATTGTACATTTCTCTATACATCTCTTCGTTTTTGTAGATGAGCACTCTGTTTTCAACAAGGCGGATATCCTCGGACATCTCCAATGCTGTATTGAGCACCCTGAGTGCGTCATCCACCTCGCGGTTTTTGAGGTACGTGGAGCTTAAATCCAAGGCGATAGTTGTAACCTTTGTACTTTCTGCTGTGGTAATTGTGGATGCACACGATGAGAGCATGAATAGGGCGAGTACAAAAGTTACAACTGTAATGGTTTTAATCTTCACTTCTTTTTAAATACTGTGCGCTCGATTTCAAGCACCTGCGCCCTGTAGAGGTTCACAACACTTGTGCCATAATCTGCCATGAGTTTGATCATGTTGCGCTCTTTACCACCAACATCTCTTCCGTTAAGACGGTCACCTGCATCGCCAAGACCTGGGAGGATATACGCCATCTCGTTGAGGAGTGGGTCGAGCCAGAGCGTGTAGATTTCAACGTTTTCAACGCTTCTTAGGATACGTAGGCACCCTTTCATTGCAGAGATTACGTTGAGGAACTTGATCGAGCGAGGTTTGATATGATTCTTCTCGAGGAACTTGATGATAGCGATAAGGGATCCACCTGTTGCGTTCATTGGATCTGCAAAGATTAGATCCTTGCCATCCAAGGCTTCCATATCAAAGAATGACCTGTCGAGATCCAAAAGGTAATCCATTGTCTTTTCGGTCTTACTTTCATCTCTCTTAATCTTAAAGAGAGCAAATGGTGTGATGTATCCGTTTGATGAATACTCCTGAATTTCCTTGCTTACTATCATTGATGGAAGTAGGGCACCGCGGAGCATCACGCACATCACGGAATTTTCTATCTGTTTATCGATATCTGGAATGCGGTGTGCAGCGTAGGCCTGAAATGGCATCGTAACTGGCGTTCTTGTGATGATAGAGCGTTTTAGCGTTTTTTCCTGGTCGCAGAACGTGTGGTTAAATAGCATTTCGTATGCCCTCTGGATGTAGTAGAGGAATTCATCGTGTTCAGTCTCAGGTGAGCGTAGTTTGGCAATCAGACGGCTTGCGCTCGAGTGTTGCTCAACGGGAGTCTCAAAGGAGTAGACGTGAAGTCCTTTAACCTCATTTTTAACGTAGTTTTCGAGTGAATGACCAATATCTCTTGAAATGGCTGTGATTTTATCTTCAGCTCCAGTTTTTGATACATTTGACTGTGGATTATCCAGTTCAAGTGATGGTTCTTCGAGCTTTTTGTATAGCTCTTCAAGGTCGTGTAAAAACTTGTTATCTTTCTCTGTAAGACAGTTTTCTAGCTCATTTGCACTCATAATTACGTTATTCATATAATACCCCTTTAAATGTTTATCTATTATATTTTACTACATCACAAATTAAAAATGCGATATTCGGTGAAATCTTTTGTTCAACACGGGAAATAAAAACTATGCTATAATGTACAATAAGGAGATTTTTAGCAATGGCTAATAAATATAAGTTAGATGAGTTTATGGCAGATTTAGAGAGAAAAAATCCTGCTCAGCCTGAATTTATACAAGCTGCAAGAGAAGTAGTAGAGTCAATCATAGATGTGGTTAACAGTACACCAAAGTATTTAAACAACAAGATTCTTGATCGTATTGTTGAACCAGAAAGAGTCGTTTCATTCAAGGTTGAATGGGAAGACGATAAACATGAAATTCAAGTAAACCGCGGATATAGAGTACAGTTTAACAGCGCAATAGGACCATATAAAGGCGGATTGAGATTCGCAAAGAATTTAACACTTGGAACATTGAAGTTCCTCGGATTTGAACAGACATTCAAAAACTCACTCACAACACTCCCAATGGGCGGTGGTAAAGGTGGTGCAGACTTCGACCCTGTTGGAAAATCAGACAATGAAATCCTTCGCTTCTGCCGTAGCTTTATGACAGAGCTCCAGAAATACATAGGCCCTGACACAGACGTACCTGCAGGCGATCTTGGCGTTGGCGCAAGAGAAATCGGCTACATGTATGGTCAGTACAAGAGAATCAGACAGGAGAACACAGGAGTTCTCACAGGTAAAGGTCAGACTTGGGGTGGTTCAAGAATTAGACCAGAAGCAACAGGATTTGGCGCAATGTACTTTACAAACGAAGTGCTCAAGCTAAACGGCGACACAATGAAGGGCAAGAAAATGTCTGTTTCAGGCTTTGGTAACGTGGCATGGGGAACAGTACAGAAGGCAACAGAGCTCGGAGCAAAAGTAATCGCAATCTCGGGTCCAGACGGATATGTTATCGATGAAAACGGCGTTAACACAAAAGAGAAGTTCGACTTTATGCTTGAACTCAGAGCATCAAACAAGAACGTTGTTGAACCATATGCTGCTAAGTTTGGCGCAAAGTTCGTTAAGGGCAAGAAGATTTGGGAGGTTCCTGTTGACATCGCATGTACAGCAGCACTACAGAACGAGCTTAATGGTGATGACGCAAAGACATTGCTTCAGAACGGCGTAAAATACGTGATGGAAATTTCAAACATGGGTTGTACACCAGAAGCTATTGCTGAATTCCACAAGGCTAAGATTCCATTTGGCCCTGGTAAGGCTGTTAACGCAGGCGGTGTTGCAGTATCAGGACTTGAGATGAGCCAGAATGCAGAGCACCTACGCTGGAGTGCAAGAGAAGTTGATGAAAAGCTCCACGAAATTATGAAGAGCATCTTTGAAGCATGCCTCAGAGAGGGTAAGGAAAAGAACGGTTACATCAACTATGTGAAGGGTGCTAACATTGCAGGTTTCCGCAAGGTTGCTGACGCAATGTGTGAATTAGGATACTAATTGATCAGGGGTACTGCCTTGGATTTATGACGAGCAATGAGTTCATCATACCAATATTAAACGTCTTTATGTCGTTTTTGATTTTGATGTACTCGATAATTCTGTCTGTTAAGAGGCAGCGCCCTACATTTGTTGTTTCGATTATACTATCGGTGATGTTTTTAGTCTCAAGCGCAGTACAGCTTTGGTACGCACTTACCATCACCGTTACATTCAATATGATATACTTTTATGCCCCATTGTTTGTGGTAATACTGTTTTGGGGCATTATGCTTTATCTCTTCGATATAGACCTTAAAAAGAAGTTCGGAACATCAGAGCTTAAAGATATGCATCGCATAGAGAGCACCGAAAAGGAGTATATCGATAGGATGCGTGCTCTCTTCAAAAAGCGTGGAAAAGAGGTAAAAGACAAACCAAGAGAGAGTAAGAAGATCACGGATTCAACCGATCTTAAACTTCCAAAACCGCTGTTTATTGTGGGCATGAAGGAGACAGGGAAGAGCACAATTGGGCGAATACTCTCTGCAAAGTTAGGCACGTCATTCATCGATGCGGATGATATGATACTCAAGGCGATACAGCCGCGCTTCCAGAGCCTAAAGCAGCTATACATCGCAAAAGGACCTCTTGGATATATGCAGACTGAAACTGCAATTATCTATAATTACTTAAAATCAAGCAAAGAGAACTCAATCATTGCACTCGGTGGAGGGATTGCGAGCAACCAATCTGCACTCAAGCTTGCGCGTGACTATGGAACTGTTTTGTTCCTATCATTACCGCCTGAGACTCTATTTAGACGTATTAACAGGGATGGCGCTGAGGTCACCTTCATCAACAAGGCACATCCATATGAGTCGTTCCACGAGGTATACGAGAAGCGTACTGACGTGTACAAGAGGGCTGCAGACGTGGTTGTGGAGCTTAACGAGACAGACACACCACTGATTAATGCAAATAAGGTACTACGCCGCCTTGAGGCGTTCTACGAGTCGCCTGAGAGTAAGAAGCCACGCCGAGTTGAGCCTACGAATATCATCCGTGTTCCACGCCAAACGGTTACTACATCGCAAGGTGCAAGTACCACTACATCAACAACGCCATCAGATGATGACGATTAATAAATGTAAGATTAAAAAAAGCCCTGCAAAACGCAGGGCTTTTTAATTTGGAGTCAGGATTATTCCTGATTTCCTTCATTTGGTTCTGATGCACCTTCTGCCTCTTCAGTGCTTTCATTTTCATCTGCCTGAGATGGAACCACCTCGATTGCAACGATGCGATCATCAGCCTTACGCATCTTGAATACGTAAACGCCCTGAGCAGCTCTTCCTTGCTCTGAAATGTCTTTCACGTGCATGCGGATTGTCTGACCCATCGCTGTGATGCAGACTAGGTCATCCGTTTCCTTGTTAACAGAGAGGGCAGAGACGAGCGTCACATCATCAGTGCATTTGTAGATGATCTGACCGCCTGTACCGCGTCCGTGGCATGCAAAGAGGGAGAAGTCTACCTGTTTACCCTTGCCGTTTGTTGCGACAACAAGTGCAGTCTTATTATCCTCAACTTTAACAAGTCCGACAACTTCGTCGTTCTCTCTAAGCTTGATTCCTTTAACGCCGTGTGCGGTACGACCCATCTCACGGATTGTACCAACGTTGAAGCGGAGTCCGCGTCCTTGCTTTGTAATCACCATTGCATCGTCATCGTCGTTCACAAATATGATTCCTGCAAGTTCGTCATCCTCATCAAGAGTTACAGCCTTTACGCCCTTTGTACGTGCGTTTTTGAGTAGGGAAAGCTCCGTACGCTTTGCAACGCCTTTCTTCGTCATCATGAGCATTGAGAGTCTCTCATCGTCAAATCCCTTGAACGGAAGTACTGCGCTGAGTTCCTCGCCGTCTTGCACCTGTAGGATAGACTTGATTGATGAACCCTTACCAGTTTTAGCGCTCTCCTCAATGTCGTAAACCTTAGAGAAGTAAGCCTTGCCGAGCGACGTGATGTATAGAACGTAATCGTGGCTTGATGCAGAGAAGATAAAGTCTGTGCTATCTTCGCCTCTTAGCGAGAGACCTTTTACGCCCTTACCGCCACGGTGCTGTGCCTTATACTCAGAGAGTGGGAGGCGCTTTACAAAGCCTTTCTTAGTTGCTGTGACTATCACATCCTCTTTTTTGATGAAGTCCTCAGCGTTCACATCGCCAAGCTCTGGGCGCTGAATCTCTGTGCGTCTGTCATCGCCATATTTTGCTGACATAGCTGTGATTTCATCTTTAATTACGCCGAGTATTTTATTCTCGTCAGCAAGCAGGTCTTTATAGTATTGGATCTTCTTTTCAAGTTCTGCAAGCTCATCAAGAATCTGCTGTGTTTCGAGGTTTGAAAGACGTCCAAGTTTCATGTCGATGATTGCTTTTGCCTGGATTTCAGTGAGTCCGAACTTCTCCTGAAGCTTAATTGATGCAACAGCGTTGTCCTTACTTTCCTTGATTGTCTTTATCACCTCATCGATGTTTTCAAGACCGATCTTTAATCCAAGAAGTATGTGGGCCCTTTCCTCAGCCTTTCTGAGGTCAAACTTAGTACGCCTTGTAACCACGTCTTCACGGTGACGCACATAGTAATGAATCATGTCTTTGAGGTTAAGACGCTTTGGTTTTCCGTCTACAATTGCGATGTTGTTGATGTTGAAGTTTGACTGTAGCGCCGTGTGTTTAAATAGGTAATTGACAACAACTGCAGCTACAGCGCCCTTTTTGAGGTCTACAACGAGTCTTACGCCTTCCTTCTCTGATGATTCATCGCGTACTTCGCCGATGCCCTTGATTGTCTCCTTACGAAGCTCTACAATGCGTTTGTGAAGCTCCGCCTTATTAACCTGGTATGGAATCTCGGTAAACACGATACTTGAGTGCTCACGGTGCTCCTCGATGTGGTAGCGGGCTCTTATAGTCACTTTACCAACACCAGTTTCGAATGCGTCCCTGATGCCCTTGATACCGCAGATGATACCGCGCGTTGGGAAGTCTGGCCCCTTGATGTACTCCATTAGCTCTGTTACAGAGATGTTTGGATTGTCAATTTGAGCACAGATTGCCGCCGTAGTCTCCCTGAGGTTATGAGGTGCCATGTTTGTTGCCATACCGACGGCAATACCGTTTGTACCGTTAAGGATTAGGTATGGGAGTGCCGATGGTAGAACTTCAGGCTCTTTAAGGCTTTCATCGTAGTTTGGTATCATGTTCACAGTCTCTTTATTGATGTCTGTGAGCATCTCTTCACCGAGTGGACTGAGTTTAGCCTCTGTGTATCGCATAGCAGCGGCAGGGTCACCGTCTACCGATCCGAAGTTACCGTGTGGAGCAACAACAGGGTAGCGCAATGAGAAGTCCTGCGCCAAGCGTACCATCGCGTCGTACACGCTTGCATCACCATGTGGGTGATATTTACCGAGTACGTCACCTACGATACGTGCACTCTTTTTAAACTCGCCCGATGCCTTGATTCCAAGCTCGTTCATGTCAAAGAGGATTCGTCTGTGTACAGGTTTCAAACCGTCTCTGACGTCAGGAAGTGCACGCGCTACAATAACGCTCATTGCGTAGTTTAGGTAGCTTCGTTGCATCTCTGTGGAGAGATCCTGGACGATTAGGTGGTTTCCACCGTCATCCGAGCTTGCCGCGTTAACAGCCTCGTCGATCTCCTGATTCTGTATCTGTTCGTTTATTTTGTTCTGCTCTTCGATTGTTTTATCGTCGTCTGCCATTTTCTCTCTCCTTATACGTCAAGGTTTGTAACGTTAAGAGCATTTTCTTCGATAAATGCTCGGCGTGGCTCAACTTCTTCACCCATGAGGCGTGTAAAGACTCCGTCTGCTGTTGTGAAGTCGCCAAGGTGTACCTGCGTCATAATGCGCTTTGATGGGTCCATTGTGGTTTCCCAAAGCTCTGATGGGTCCATTTCACCAAGACCTTTAAAGCGTGCAACTGTGAACTTACGACCCTTAACCTCATCGCTGTTGATGAACTTGTTGTATTCCTCATCGTCGTACACGTAGCGTTCAAACGAGTTCTTCTCGCCCTTGCCAACAGTAACCTTGTAGAGTGGTGGCATAGCAAAGTATACATAGCCCTGTTCGATTAGAGGCCTCATGTAGCGGAAGAAGAAGGTGAGGAGTAGGGTTCTGATGTGTGATCCGTCTACATCAGCATCGGCCATGATGATAACCTTGTGATAGCGAGCCTTTGTGATGTCGAATGTGGCTCCGAGTCCTGCACCGATTGATGCGATGATTGGCTGAAGCTTCTCGTTGCCCATAACCTTTTCGTCGCGGCTCTTTTCAACGTTTAGCATCTTTCCCCAAAGTGAGAGGATAGCCTGAGTCTTTCTGTTTCTGCCTTGTTTTGCACTACCGCCTGCAGAATCTCCCTCAACGATGAATAGTTCGCATTGAGCAGGATCCTTTTCGCTGCAGTCGGCAAGCTTTCCAGGAAGTCCCATGCCTTCTGAGTCCTTTCTGATTCTCTGGCGTGCGTCACGGGCTGCAATTCGTGCCTTTGCGGCAAGAACAGCCTTTTCAAGGATTGCACTTGCGACGTCAGGATGCTCATCAAGGTAGTCGTTGAGCTTTTCGTATAGCATGGATGCAACGCCGTGCATAATGTACTGGTTACCGAGCTTCATCTTTGTCTGTCCTTCAAACTGAGGATCAGCCATCTTAATCGACACAATTGCCACAAGGCCTTCGCGTAGGTCGGAGCCTTCGAGTGCCTGCTCGAACTTCTTGGATATCTTGGCGTTCTTCTTAAGCTGTTCATTGATTGCGCGTGTAAGACCTGCCCTGAATCCTGATACGTGCGTTCCGCCTTCGCGAGTGTTGATGTTGTTCACAAAGCCGTAGAGAATTTCATCGTATCTGTCGTTGTACTGGATGGATATTTCCACATCTGCAGGCCTCTTTTCGCCGTTCTCGATGGTGCCGTGTAGGTAGATAGGCTTGTCGTTGATCACGCGTTTATTTTCGTTGAGAAGCTCAATAAAGCTGTTGATACCGCCCTCAAAGTGATACGACTCTTCAACAGGTTCGTCGCCTCGCTCGTCGATGATTGTAATCTTGATGCCCTTGTTGAGGAATGCAAGTTCACGCATGCGGTCTGCAAGGGTTCTAAAGTCGAACTCGTTGTCTTCCATCATGCCTTCGGAGTAGTCTGGGGTGAAGCGGATAACAGTACCAGTGCGTGTGCTGTCGCCAATGCGTTCAACTCCTGTCTGTGGGATACCTTTTGAATATTCCTGTTTGAAGATGCCACCGTCTCTGTAAACTATAGCTTCAAGATGATCGGAAAGGGCGTTTACCACTGATACGCCAACGCCGTGAAGTCCTCCAGATACTGTGTATGCGCCTGATTCGAACTTACCACCTGCGTGTAGCACCGTGAGGGCGACTTCCAGCGTGTTTTTGTTCTCAGTAGGGTGTTGACCTACAGGGATACCACGTCCGTTGTCTTCCACCGTTACATAGCGGTTCTTTTCTAGGATCACTCTGACGTTGTCGCAGTAGCCTGCCATAGCTTCGTCTATGGAGTTGTCTACAACCTCGTATACCATGTGGTGTAATCCGTCTATTCCTTGGCTTCCTATATACATTCCTGGGCGTTTTCTAACACCCTCAAGCCCCTTTAATACTTGTATGCTTGAAGAACCGTAGTTCCCGCTGCCTTCCTTGTGATTTTGTCTCTCTGAAGGCATATCATTCTCGTGATTTGGCATTCTCACTCCTTCTAAAGTTTTATATATATTATAATATATATAAAAGCTGAAACTCAACGCTTGTATAGGAGAAGAGAGCCCGTTTTTTTGAAAAAATAGTGCATTTTTAGTAGAATTAATGCATTACAATCACTGTTTGTAGGCGTTATGAGTAAGAATAAAAAAGAGAAAGAGCTAAAGGTCTTCAAAATTCCATCGCTGTTCGGTCTGCATCCAGGCTTGGTTGGAATCATTGCAATAGTGCTCATATTTGTGCTCCTTGGCGTGATTCCATCGTTCTTTAAGATGGGAAGGCGAGTACACTTTAGCGCAAATTACTATCCATACAGAATCACGATTGACGATGAGAGATCATACATGATTCCAGGCGATGTGTATTTGCATCCAGGAAGGCATAGCGTGAGAGTCACATACAACGGCGTAACGCTTAAAGAGGACACATTCAGGGTATCCCCGTCGCTGTTCTACTCATGGCTTATTGAGGGTAAGAAAAGCGTTTATATTGAAATTGATAAAAACAATATTGAATCGATATCAGATTTAATAATTAATGACTTCCTCTTCGATGCATCAAAGTATGCTGCAGTATTTGAGGAGTCAGCAGCGCATCCTATCCGTCCGATTTATACTGATCTTAAAACCATGGTCGGACTTGATGGTATCAAGAAGTACCAAAGCGCAATAGAGCAAGCAGAAAGGTTAATTGCCTTAAGCTCACTTCTTGATGATGCCAAGAGTGCTGATATGCCAGAAAGTGCAAGACTACAAAGGCTTGAGTTCAACAACTATCAGATTAGGGACACAAAGGCGCTCATTCAACCTCAAAGTCAAAACTACAGAGACCACATCAAAACCACCGCAAACGGAATTAGCATGCGCGATGTAACCATAAACGGCAAAAACCTACTCGTCTCTGAAAATCCGATTAGCCAGAAGGAATGGAGTGAGTTCATCAAGGAAAACCCGTATTGGAACGTTACAAACAAGAATGTGCTAATCGATAATGAAAAGGCCGATTACTACTACATGAGTGCCTTCGATTCCAACAGCAGTGAATCCGTCGTGAACGTATCCAAGGAGGCCGTTGATGCGTATCTTGACTGGATAAGCGCAAAAACGGGCAGAAACGCGCGTTTACTCACATCGGATGAATATCGTACCCTCAAGCGCTCATCAGACATCCTAAACGCCCCTACACGAGAGACATTCTTTGAGATCACTTCCACAGTCTTTGAGCCTCAGTACTATGCAAACTTGAATAACAGCAATTATCAGAGATCCACCTTTGATGAATTTAAAAAACGCGGAATTCCAATGAGTGTGGAATTGTTTCCAATATCGCACTATAATTACAAGAGCGCTGATCTTGTCACCCTGAGGGGCGTTCTACTTCCATCAAAACTTGGGGAGACAATAGGGTTTAGACTAGTATTAGAAAAATAGAAAAAGAAGAAATTAGAAAAGTGAAAAAAGAAGAGACAAAAAGCAATATAAAAACAATTCTCGTTAACAAAAAAGCTGGATTTGACTACGAGTTTGTAGAGAGCATTGAGTGCGGTATAGTGCTTGAAGGCACAGAGGTGAAAAGCCTACGTGAGGGACGAGCCTCATTTGGCGCATCCTACATCAAGTTCGTGGGAAACAGAATGGTGCTTGTGGGCTTTACGATTCAGCCATACGCGCTTGGAGGGGGTACATTCAATCACGAGCCTATGAGGGACAGGTACCTCTTAATATCCAAACAGGAGATGAAGCATCTTAAGCGAAAGGTGGATGAGAAAGGGTTCACACTTGTTGCCCGTAAGATCTACTTTAAGGGTAACCTTATCAAGGTTGAGGTGTGCCTTTCAAAAGGGCGTGACTATCAGGGTAAAAAGCAGATGCTTAAAGAGCGCGATATCCGCCGAGACGCTGACAGGGAAATCAAGAGCATCAAGAGGTTGTCGTAGTGAAGAGCGCGTTTCTTGATAAGGTTCAATGGGGGCTTGAACGCATGGTAAATCGCCATCGTGAGAAGGTGTATAAGAAAAAGACCACCCCTAAGACGTTCAAGAGCGAGGCGATAGACTGGATCTGTTCATTTCTGTTTGCGATAGTGTTTATCTCGCTTCTCAATATGTGGGCGTGTCAGCAGTTCATAGTACCAACAGGCAGTATGGAGCCTACGGTCGATGGCGGCGATAGGGTGATAGTCAATAAGCGATCGTATGGCACGGAGCTCTACAGCTACGGCCCTAAGCGAAGCGATAAGACGCCAGAGCGTGGCGATGTAATCACGTTCTACAATCCTGAGTATGCAAGCGATGGTGCGTTTGTGGAGAGCCTAAGGGACTTCCTGTTTTTAGGAACGCTATCACTCGTCAATTTGAATAAGGATAAAAACGGAAATCCGCTTGAGAAGATGTTCATAAAGCGCTCCGTTGGGCTTCCTGGAGACACGGTGAAGTTCAAAGACGGCGATGTGTACATACATCACTTTGGAGTTGATGGGTTTAAGGATGAACTTAGCGACATAAAATCAGAGGGCGTTGAGTACACGCCTCATAGAATCATTTCAAAGGACTCATACGGCGCAATCAGAGCGTACGCAAGAGCAAGTGGATACAGAGAGCTTGGAATAGTAGACCGCATCCCATCCTACATAAAAGACGAGCTTGAGGGAATCAGAAACCTCAAAACCATGGATTACTACGAGGGTGAAAAGGAGATAGACAACGCAGTCTACACATACGAGCCATTCAGAACGGACGTGCTTACAAGCGTCTCAGGATACCAAAATGGAATCTACGTAAAACAAGGCCACATCCTACCGCTTGGAGACAACAGAGACAACTCAGGAGACGGGCGATTCTTCGGATCTGTAAGCACATCATCAATCAACGGAAGAGCCCTATGCGTGGCGTTCCCTCCAAAGCATATCAAGGGGCTATGATTCTAGATTGCTTTGATAGGGATGAGGATGTATCACTCTATGTTCATGTGCCATTTTGTGCATCAAAGTGCGCCTACTGTGCGTTTTACTCGATTCCACAAAATATGCAGACTGATGCGCTCGTTAAATCGTATTTTGAGCGGTTAATTACGGAAATAAACAAAGTCGTATCGTACTTCAAAAAGCCATTTAAGACAATCTACATCGGCGGTGGCACTCCGCTCCTTACGGGCAACGTTAAGTACATAAAAGAGGTGCTTGAAGCAGCAAGAAGTACTCTTTCTGATGAGGTTACGGTTGAGTGCAATGCGCCTAACATCACAGACGAGGTGAAGAGGGATATAATTCCGCTTATCACGAGGCTTTCTGTTGGCATCCAGAGCTTTGATAAAGGCGTTCTTAAGCTCTTTCAAAGACGTGAGGCGAAGGACGAAGACATCCTTAACATCCTACGTCTTGATAAGAAGATCAACTTTGACTTTATCGCAGGCGTGTCGAACTACTACGCAACAATGAACGATTTAATGCATCTTTTTGAACTCTGTGAGCGTGGACACGTAAAGATGCCTGAGCACCTATCCGTGTATCTTCTGAGCATCGAAGAAGGCACACCGCTTTATAAAAACGGCGTTACGGTTGATGACGAAAAGGCCGCAGAAGAGATTAAAAGGATCTGGAAGTTTCTTGAGCGTCAGGGCTATGAGCACTACGAGGTTTCTGCATTCTCTAGGGATAATAACCGTTCTATGCATAACATGCGCTATTGGAGCCTTCAGAACTACATTGGGCTTGGAAGCACAGCAAGTTCCCATTCAAAACTGGGGTACGATGTGAGTAATAGCGGTACTGTGGATGACTATGTAAATAGCCCTCCGTTTGCATCGTATATTGAGGAAAAGCTTACTAAGGCGGACATCGCATCTGAGCTAATCCTTACGCACTTACGCACGACAGACGGGCTAAAAGCAGAGGAGTTTAATGCGCTTACGGGTTACTCACTTGATGACATCATAAATGCGCCAAATAGTGATAAAAATGAACAAAAAACGCTCAAAAAGCATTATAATAATGGAGTATTTTGTTTAAAATCAGATGAACTTCTGTTCAGCGACTACTACATTCGCACTTTAAACAATAGAATAAACGAGTAGGAGAAAAAGAGGAAAAGATGAATATTTCGATTACAGGTGCAAGTGGAAACATGATGAAAGGATCGTTGAAGCTCCTTTTTAATTTAGACAGCAACATCAAGATTAAGATACTGACACGCAATCCAAAGGCAAAGTGCATAAAGGAATGGATGAAAGAGTACTCCTCACGCCTTGAGGTGATTGTAGGAAGCGTGAGTGAAAGATCAAAGATTGAGGAGCTTGTAAAAGACGCAGATTATCTTATTAACGCTGCTGCAATCATCCCACCATTATCAGACAGGCATCCTGATGAGAGCCTTCAAACGAATAGAAATGCCCAGGTGACAATTGCAGATACAATCAAGTATTTAAATCCAGACTGCGCGCTAATTCACATCTCAACAATCGCAACCTACGGCAACAGGAATTATAAACATCCATGGGGACGAGTGGGCGATCCACTCATGCCAAGCCTCTTTGATTACTACGGCTCTGATAAGCTCAAAGGCGAGCGCTACATCGTGGAGAGTGGGCTCAAAAAATGGGCTGTAATAAGGCAGACTGGAATTCTATATGCTAACATCCTTATGAACAACATAAACGATCCCTTGATGTTCCACACGCCTCTAAACGTGCCTATAGAATGGATCACAGATACAGATAGCGCAATACTTATAAGGAACATTATAAAGGCGGAAATTGACGGAACGTGCCCTCAGTTTTGGAACAACATCTACTCACTCGGTGGAGGCGATGCGATGCGAGTTACAGGTTTTGATACGTTCCAGGTTGGCTTTAGCCTGATGGGCGGGAATGCATACAGCTTCATTCGTCCGCACTGGCATACAATTAGGAATTTCCACTGTTTTTGGATGTACGACAGCGATGAACTTGAGAATATGTTCCACTTTCAGAACGACACGTTTGAGGGGTTCTTTGACAGGGTTTTGAAGGAGTTCCCAATAATAAAACTGGGTAAACTTGTGCCTAAACAGCTGATAACACTTTTTGTGTTCAAACGTCTCTTACGCTATCCAAACTCGCCGATGTACTGGTTGAAACACAACATGAGTGATAAGATCAACGCGTATTATGGAGACAAGGATATTGCAAGAAATCTCTCAAGAGAATGGGACAAGTACCCGCTTCTTGTGAACAATCAGAATCCCGATACTGGAGAGGCGCTTGATTATAATGCGCTTAAGGAAAAAAAGAATGCTGTTCTCCTTTCGCACGGCTATGATGAGACTAAGGGTGAGGTGACAATTGACGATGTTAAGAATGCAGCTGAATTCCGAGGACTCAAGGTTGTTGATACCCACGGAATAACGGGCAAAATCGAAGGGGATGATCTTCACACACCACTATTGATGAAATGCCTTTCCACAGACGATGAGTTCACTCTCAGTCCGTTTGGACTCTTACGTGCCGGTTACGGCTCTCCGTATGTTACAGAGGGGCGAGCGTGGAAGGAGGAGCTCTTCAATCGCTATCCGTTCTACAACCAGGTGTGGATTGATTCTCATACAGAGAGTGAGCGCGACAGGGTGTACAAGAGCGCAGTTTGATTTCTAAAAAAAAATAAAAATATATATACAAAACCATATAATCAGGTACCCTGTGTAAGTTAACAATTGGCAACTTAAATATGTTGCTCTGATATCGACTAATCTGTATTAATTGTAATACAATTATTACTACTGATAGCCCGTAGGGAGGTTCTATGCAGGCAGTAAGAAATTCTAAAATTATGAGTTTGAGTTTTCAGCCGGAGATGTTTAACCGCATTACGGCTTATTGTGCGGAGCGTGGTTGTTCTAAGTCTTGGTTTATGAACAAGGCGGCAGAGCTTTTTTTGAATGAGTGCCTTGAAGATAAGGCGGATTATGAAGCTGCTGTTGCTGCTTGGACTGAATTCGAAAAATCCGGATTTAAATCTTACACACTTGATGAAGTCAGTAAGGAACTTGGGCTGTGAAAGTTGTTTTTTCAGCCAATGCCTTGAAACAGTTAAAAAAATTGGACAAGCTCACAAGTAGCAGAATTGTTGATTATATGGCGGAAGTGTCAAAACTCAAAAATCCTCGTGATCGTGGAAAAATGCTTGTCGGCAATCTGCTAGGCTTCTGGCGATACAGAGTTGGCGACTACAGAATTTTGTGTCGCATCAAAGACGATGAACTTGTTATCTCTGTCGTTGAGGTAGGACACAAACGAGAGGTTTATGACAAGTAGTTCGTTGCTCGAAACATTACGGTTAAAAATAGCCCTATTTTTCTTTTTTTTAGGGCAAAATGATAAAACTATACATCTAAGCGAAAACAAGCCCGTACAGAGCCGTTATATAAAATGCTAATTCAGATGTAAAATTGAGCGTAGAGTGTGCTTTATGCCTCTAAGCGTTGCCATGGTTGCCTTGAACTTAAACGATCCTGATGATGAAGAGTTGGCCTTAGTCACACGTTCATAGTCCCCATCAGCGCTTTCCTGAACCGTAGGGGAGTGGAACTTACTATACGACCAGCTCTTTGGATTGAAGCTCTTTTCGATGCGATCCTCATCATCATCGTCGAGCTGATAGAAGAAGTCGATGTCTGTTAAATCCTCAAGTTCATCAATACTCACGGCATACGATACGAGCGGTTTATCTCCCTTTTCGTTTGGCAGTACAAATCCGATAGCTTTTTTATTGTTGCCATTGTAAACGAGAAGCGCCTTGTAGTAAGCGTCAGGCACGGCGACTTTATTAGTGCCGATGGTCGTGTACGGCCTTTTCGTGAAGATAGGGCCCGTTGTGACATAGAGGAACTCATTCTCGTAAGCATTGCTCCTCACGGCACTCTCCAAATCTGCCCACACGCCTCTGTTGAAGTCCCCCACCTGCGGGCTCATGTTCGAAAGATAAAACGACTCATCCATTGCCTCTTTGTCCCACTTGAAGTCCGCCGCAGGTGCAAGGTGCCCCCTGTCGTAGCCTGACGAGCGGTAGTCCTTGAGTGTGGCAGATTTGGTGGAGACGGAATCGTCCTCCCTAAAGTCGCCCTCCCTCTCCGTCACTGGCGTGAGCAGGTTGTCTTTGGATAGAGTGTATGCAACCCAGTTTGGCTGTTCTGTTTCCTCGTTGTAGCCGAGGGTGTAAGCCTTGTGGGATATAACTTCTTCATCAAAGTCGGTTTTTGGAATCTCGTAGTGAATTATGCTTTCATCTTGAAATTTTGGTGTTTTGTTTTTTGGTTTTTCAGGAATAATAACGTAGATTATAAACGCAAGCACAAGGACTGCCACAATTATAGGGAAGTATTTTGTTTTTCTTATCTTTCTATATGCTTTTTTTGCCTGCTTGTTTGCTTCTTTCTTAATTTTTTTATTCATATGCCCAGGACAAGATTTGAACTTGCATGCCGTGAAGCACTAGTACCTGAAACTAGCGTGTCTACCATTCCACCACCTGGGCTAAAGCTTAAATATTATACTCTTTTTTGACATAATTTAGTAGAGCAATTTTGTGGTTATTATAAGGATTATTAAGAATCTCATCAAGGCATAGTTTTAGCGCATCGCCAACTTCTTTTCCAGAAAGTCCAATGCCGATTAAATCGTTACCGCTGATGTCAAGTTCGCTTATCGATAATGGGGATGAAAGATAGCTCTCAAAATCGCGTTTTAAACTTACCATATCAAACTTCACATTCAGGGCGTCAAGGAGGGCAAAATACTCATCAAAATACTCGCGTTTAAGGATGGATAAAAACACTCGTTTACCGTATGGCGTCTTGATGTCTTCTGAATGCCTTTTCCACGCGTCAAAGAGGTGAGTGACTCTGAATGCTTCCGTGTTTGAAAGCCTGAGGTGTGAGGCTGTTATACTTGCATTTTTTATGTTGTCTGTCGTTCTGATAAGGATCGCCGTTAAACCCGTTATTGGGTCGGTTTTGGCGTTCAAATTGAGGTCAAACAGTGCACTAGAAGGCTTTAAGTCGTTTGTGTTTAAATACGGCAAAATGTATGAAAGAAGACCTGTTTTACTAAGGTCACAAAGCCCCTTTGTTGCATGGTCGCTTGCAATGGTTTTTAAGAATTCTGTTCTGATTCTCTCTGATGACACGTTTTTGATATTGTCTTTAAGAGTCATGATTGCATCAAAGGTTTTTTCATCAATTTTGAATCCGAGTTTGCTTTCAAAACGTATGGCTCTGAGCATCCTAAGTGCATCTTCAGAGAAGCGTTCAAGAGGATCTCCAACCGTTCGAATTATGCCGTTATCAAGGTCGTGGGCTCCGCCGAAAATATCCACAAGTTCGTCGTTGTCCACATCGTACGCCATGGCGTTAATCGTAAAGTCTCTACGCGATAAATCCTCTTTTAAAGAGCGGGAGTAGCTCACGCTATCAGGATGCCTTCCGTCGTGGTACTCGCCGTCGATTCGATACGTGGTAACCTCGTAGTATTCGCCTTTGAACGGTATGGTCAGAGTGCCGTGTTTGATGCCAGTTTTGATTGCATGAGGGAAGATTGATAGCATCTCCTTTGGAGTGGCGTTTGTGCAGAAGTCAATGTCATCTGAGCTCTTGTTGAGGATGGCGTCTCTTACGCATCCACCAACTGCATAAATCTCATAGTTATTTTTCTTAAAAAACGAGCAGAAATCCTTAACTTTTTTTGGAAATTCAAACATCCAATCCCTCTTAAAACGCTATAGAAATATTATATATTTTTATATAAAATAAAAAAACCTATGAGAATAATAGCAAAGAACTTAGTTCAAAATTACGAAGGCCTCCATGCTGTAAACGACATAAGCCTCGAGATACCAGAGGGTAAAATCTTTGGAATCATCGGAAAGAGCGGGGCAGGAAAATCCACACTTTTAAGGATGATAAGCCTGCTTGAAAGACCAGAAAGCGGTGAGATCTACTTCGACGGTAAAAGAGTAGATAACCTCAAAAAGAAGGATCTGATTCAAGAGAGACGTAAAATCGGCATGATCTTTCAAACGTTCAACCTGCTCACATCACGAAACGCAGAGAGGAACGTGGCTTATCCTATGGAGATCTGCCATACGCCCATGGAAGAGATAAAAAAGCGATGTTCAGAGCTTTTGGAGCTTGTTGGGCTTACAAGTAAGGCCAAGGTTGGAATATCCAAAATGTCGGGCGGACAGAAACAGCGTGTTGCTATTGCCAGAGCTCTTGCAACTAACCCAAGCGTGCTATTCTGTGATGAGGCAACATCAGCCCTAGACCCAGGAACTACACGCCAAGTGCTCAGCCTTATTAAAGAAGTGCAGAAGAAGTTCAATCTCACGGTTATTATGGTGACTCACCAGATGGAGGTTGTAAGGGACGCCTGTGATGAAGTTGCTGTGATCAACAACGGTAAAATTGTGGAGCAGGGGGAAGTTGAAAAAGTATTCTCGAACCCACAGAGCGACGTCACGCGTGACTTCCTCTCGAACCTCAAAACTGAAACGGCAAAAGATGCAATCGAAAAGGGCATGCTTGATGATAAGATGGTGACCTTCTCAAAGGGTGGAAAATACATCTTGCGCTTTCCTGAAAACAAAACGGGCGAACCTGTGCTTTCACGCATCACAAAGAGTCAAAACGTGGGCTTTAACATCTTTGGAGCTGGTGTGCAATATGTAAAAGGTAAGGAGCTTGGAACGCTTCAAATGGATATCATTGGCAGCGAAGATGACGTTGAAAAGGTGATAAAAGAGCTTGAAAGTGAAGGAATTGTAGTTGAGGAGGCAAAGATATGAGCACATCGTTACAGCTAGTATTAAGTTCAACATGGCAGACATTGGTGATGGTGTTTTTCTCATCGATATTCTCAACAGTCATAGGCCTTCCTGTGGGCATTGCCCTCTCAGTTACACGTAAGGAGCAAGATGGTGGAATCGCCACAAACACGCCTGTAAATCTTGTGCTTGGAAAGATCGTGAACATCCTCCGTTCATTCCCGTTCATCATCCTCATGATTCTCTTAATTCCACTTTCACGAGCAATCATCGGAACAGGAATCGGTACCGCTGCAACTATCATACCACTCTCAATCGCTGCATCTCCATTTGTTGCACGCGTTGTGGAAAGCTCTTTAAGTGAGGTAGATAGCGGCGTTATCCAGGCGTCAAAGGCTATGGGTAGCACAGATCTTCAGATCATCTTCAAGGTGATGCTTCCTGAGGCTCTCCCGTCACTCATCAACGGCTTTACGCTTACGGTGATCAACCTCATTGGTTACTCTGCCATGGCAGGTGCTCTCGGCGGTGGAGGTCTTGGCGACCTTGCTATACGTTACGGTTATCAGCGCTTCCGAATGGATATGATGATTGAGTCTATCTTAGTAATCATTGTTCTTGTAGAGCTAGTTCAGCTACTCGGAAATTTTATCTCACGTAAAATTTCCTCATCTCGTTGAATCTTGAGCTCAATTTCTTTGTCTCTGACTATTGCGGTAGGCCTGTCGTCGATGCCGCCTCTTGCGGACGTAGAGCGCCCAAGATAAGACGATACAAAATGTGATAGAATATAAGAATGGACTTTCCTAAGGAATGGAATGATTATGTAGATTTGGATCTTCTCAAGGACAAAATAATGCCCAAAGTGGAGAGGGAGTATAAAACGACTTCCGTGCTTCCAGAGCGTGAAAACCTATTCAAAGCGTTCGCATTAACAGCACCAGAGGATGTAAAAGTGGTAATCCTCGGTCAGGATCCATACCCCACAAAAGGGAACGCCACAGGGCTTGCATTCAGCGTAAGTGACGGCAGTAAAATACCAAAGTCACTCGAGAATATATACAGAGAACTTGAGAGCGACCTACACGTAAAGAGGCCCTCAAATGGCAACCTCGAAGGGTGGGCAAAAGAGGGGGTGCTTCTGTTAAACTCAGTGCTCACGGTGAAAGAAGGAAAGAGTGTCTCTCATCAAAACTGGGGGTGGGAGGAGTTCACAGACGGTGCCATAAAGAGCCTTTCTGAAAGGAAAAAACACCTCGTATTCATACTCTGGGGCGCCTATGCCAGGAGAAAGAAATCCCTCATATCGCCATCAAATGATCATCTCATCATCGAGAGTGTACACCCATCACCACTATCCGCATACAACGGCTTTTTTGGATCAAAACCGTTCTCAAGAACAAACGATTTTCTAAAATTACACGGCATAGAGCCAATCTCTTGGAGTCTCTTCTAAGCCTCCTTGAACTCATCATCAAGAGCCTTGAATACAACCTCGAGATCATCAAACTTAAGATACGCATTACTGTCAATATACGTGCTTTGTGAGTTCACCACAACTATCTTTGCATTGTTGTTGAGAGCATAAAGTGGAAGCGATGATGCAGGCTGAACCGTAAGCGAACTTCCAAGCACTAAAAATACATCCGAATGTGATGAACACTCCACAGCGCGTGAGAGCACAAGCGAATCAAGACCCTCGCCGTAAAGAGTGATGTCAGGCTTAATCAGACCACCACATGCGTCACAATACGGAACCTTACCGCTTCTGATGATCGGCGCAATACGCTCGTATGGGTAACGCCTTCCGCATTCTGTACAGAACCCCTCGCTTGCACTTCCATGAAGGTTATACACCTTTTTGCTTCCGGCTCTCTCGTGAAGGCAATCTATGTTTTGAGTGAAGATGTTCTTAACAAACCCAAGCCTTTCGAGCTTTGCAAGCGTTGTATGTACAATGTTCGGCTCGTAGTCATCAAGCCTATACCAAACCTCGGATGCCCACTCGTAAAACCTATCAGGATGATCGTAGAAATAGTCGATTGAGAGAATGGTTTCAACGTCTTCTCCAAGGTGTTTTGCGTTGTACACGCCCTTAGGTCCTCTGAAGTCTGGAATGCCCGAGAGCGTTGAAATTCCTGCCCCTGTTAGCACGTTTAGATTCTTAGCCCTTCGTATAAGTGAACATAGATTTTTAAGTTTATCGTCCATTATCATCTCCATATTGATGTTATGTGATCCTTTGTGTTTGCATAACAATTATAATTATATTATAATAAATACATCCTTAGGCCGAGGTCATTTATAATGAAAAAAACAGTTTTAATTTTATTGATAACACTTCTTTTATTCCCTTGCTTAGTTTTTGCAAGCAACGGTTTTATGAGCTTAGATAAAATCGATTTAGTTGACGTCATCATGGCTCTAGAGGAAGATCAGAACCTTCTTGAAGAGACAAACCGTGTAATCACAACAAAGGAATTCAACGTAGGTTACGACGAGCTAAATGATCAGCTTGTGACAGTTGGCTACGGCAAGAACAGGAACCTTGCAATTGTAGACGCATACAGAAGCGCAATCAAAGAGATAGACGCACAGCTTACTGCACGTATGAACAGATTCGTAGCGTCAACTCTCACAGACATGACTGACTACGTAAGATTCTACGCTATCAATAGAAGCAGACTTGTTGGAATGATCCTTGAAATGTCTGAGGATAAGATTCTCGAAGAGTACAACAACGGTATGTTTGTAAGCCGTTATGTAGGAACTGTAGACTTTAACACAGCATTTGCCTCAATGATCAACGCAGCATCACAGCAGATGAGCGTCTCAGAAGAGGTGGCAACAGAGGCTGCAATACTTGTTAATCGCTTAAGCGCTTACTACGCTTCTGAGGAGCCAAAAGTCTTTACATTCGCAGACGATGAATTAATCAGATAATTTACAAATAAGGCAACAACTCATGAACAAGGTTAAGAGCATCACCTTTGTAGCGCTGTTTACAGCTCTAATCGCTGTATGTGGCTTTATTTCAATTCCAGTGCCAGGAACCCCAATACCAATCGTACTACAGAACATGATGGTTGTACTCGTTGGGCTTCTTCTTGGCCCACTTATGGGAACGTGCTCAACACTCTTGTTTTTACTCCTCGGCGCAGTTGGACTTCCTATATTCTCAGGAGGTGGCGGAGGAATTGCACGATTCTTAGGTCCAACTGGTGGATTTTTATACGGATACCTACTTGCAACGCTAGTATCAGGATTAATCGCAAGAAAGCCAAAGATCGATAAAAAGACACCGCTTTGGATTTTAATCATCGCATCCTTTTTAGGCTACGTTGTTATGTATATCCCAGGCGTAATTCACTTTATGCTCACAATGAACGCATCATTTTCAAAGACGCTCACTCTTTGCGTTATTCCATACATTCCACTCGATTTAGTTAAAATGGTGCTCTGTATTGCAATTGCTGCAACCCTAAGACAGAAGTGCGCAAAAGTACTCTTTGAGAGCGACGATACAAGCGAAGATGAGCCGAACTAACACAGTAGAAGACAGCAAGAACATCGCAGTAAGAGTTGAAAATCTATCCAAAACATTCAAAACATATAGCGGTAAGTTTAACGCGCTTGACGGCGTTAGTTTCAGTGTAAATAAGGGCAGTTTTGTTGTGATAAGCGGCGAGAACGGATCTGGAAAGAGCGTTTTGATGTCGATAATCGCAGGGCTTGAGAAACCCACATCAGGTACTGTCTACACATCATCTGATGTCGGACTTATACTACAGGATGCCGATGCAAGCATACTTGGCGACACTCCAAAAGACGACGTGATGTTCGGCCTTGTCAGCAACAAAATTAAGAAAAAGGATGCAGAGATAAGCGCAGAAAACGTCCTAAAACGCACAGGACTTTACGAGAAGAGAGACTTCCCGTCGCATTACCTCTCTGGAGGCGAAAAACGACGTCTTGCGCTTTCAAGTATCCTTGCACTTGGGTTTAACACCATCATCCTTGATGAGCCATACAGCAACCTCGACTACAAGGGGGTTAAGGAGGTGAACAGCCTAATCATTTCACTCCTTAAAGACGGAGTGACAATAATCCTACTTACACACGAGATTGAAAAGTGCCTCGGGAGGGCGGATAAACTCATCGTGCTACAAAGCGGTAGGGTGGTATTCGATGGCTCGTGCAAGGATGCTTTGAGCAAGGACTTGCTCAAGTGGGGAATAAAGAATCCGCTACTCTCATACAACAGTCTTTCTGACCTATTTTGGGAGTGAAGATGAACCTCTTTGAATACGTCAAGAACGATATGATAATCTATAAGATTCCCGCTGTTCTGAAGCTTGTTTTAATGCTTCTACTATCAATCGTAGTATGCTTTTTGGATGCAAAAGTGAATCTCATAGCATTTCTACTCATTTTCCTAGTGTTTGTGCTATCAAGAGTAAACGTAACCTACTTTTTGAAGGATCTTTTACCCATCATCTGGTACACGTTTTTCATTGTGATTTTCAACATACTTTCGTGCATTATCTCAAACGGTACGCTGAGCATGGATGAGGTGCTCAATAACTATACGCTATCACTAATTTCACGCCTTTTTACAGTTGTTTCATTAACATCGCTATTCTTCAGGACAACAAGCATTTTTGATCTATTTTACTCGCTTCGTGGGTCGCTTATAATTGCGCTATTTTTTAACTTCTTTACGCGCCTGTTTTCAATCTGGGGTACGCTTTCTAAAACATACAGAGCTCGTGGTGGCAAAAGGGGGTTCAAAATGGTGTATAAACTCATGCCGATTTTCATACTTTTAAGCTTAAAAAAAGCAAACGACACGTACCTTTCAATTTGTAATAGAAAGAAATCAAGTGTATAATTATAGAGGTGCCTTTTTTTGAATCTTTACGAAAATTTATTCTATCTCAAATCTGTATTTTAATCGTAGGGATTATGCTGGTAACATCGTGTTCGTTTAACGTTCCAAGCGATACAAAGGTATACATTGTTGCACTTGGCATAGGATACCAAAGAGATTCGTCATACCTGGCAGGATCAGTGGGTGACGTTGCGGAATTTGCAGCGTACTATCAGCACATTCTCAACACAAAAGGGATAAAAAACGAGGCGTATTACATGCTCAACTGGGGGGAGTATCAAAGCACAGATTCAACCGATTGGAACTCACCATATGCTCCAACGGAAAATAAATTTAAAAGTGTTATTGCAAAGATTGCATCCAGTGCAAGTAAAAATGACCTTGTCGTGTTTCTCTACTCAGGGCATGGGCTATCAATGCAATTGACTCCAGATATGAGTCCAAACACTCTAGATAATGGTGCGTTTGTACTCTATGATGATTATGGGAACATGGGCGATCTAGGCAACAGAGATGGCCTCTTAACGCATCAAGATTTTGCAGCAGTAATGCGAACGTTACCATGCCATGTGGTGGCGATTGTCGACTCATGCTTTTCAGGGCATCTAATCAGCGCTGTGAATAACGGCCACATAGGTCAGGCTGTGGATGGAGATCCGTTTGATGATTACGGCGGAATTGCAAAATACGTTCCATCATTCGAATCCCTTATAAAAGTGCCAAGTATCACAGCGTTTGTGGCATCAACGGCAACTCAATCGTCGTGGGATAGCTCCACTGCATCATTTAACGGAGAGACTCACGGATTGTTCCTTGGGAATGTACTTAAAGATTTTGGATGGGAGCATAACAGCAAGACTCTCTTTACAACCATACCGGCGTACGACAGCAGCAAAGACGGCAACACATCAGATAGCAGCTCTCCGTTTGGTGAACATTCCATAACGCATTCATCACTAAGCGTTCCATATAACGTCTATGGTACGGCGCCAGATAAGAGCACTATCATCAATACGCGTTATACCACAAACGATATAAAGCTTCATACCTACACAGTGAAGAGTGTGTCGGAAGATGGAGATAAGGTTGTAACTGTAAAGCAGAAAGCATTAAGATCAATAGGTCCTTGTAATGTAATTTTAGCATGGTGATAATATGAAAAATTGTAGCAATTTAACAAAAAAAGTGGTATTAATCCTTGTAATTCTTGTAAGCGTGACTACAGGTGCGTTTGCATACGAAAGCGATCAGTTATATACGCCACAGGTGCAGACAAGAGATTCAGTCTTTAAGGAACGAATTGGCTTATACTACGGCTTTGAGTTCTCACTTAACTATAATGCAGCGATTGCTGAAAAGGAGAATTCTGATGCACTTTTGTTCCATCAGCTTCAGACTGATCAGGCATTAACATTGGGATACAGCTTTAACGGCTGGGCATCGCTCTACTTTACAACCGGATTTAAAACAGATCTTGCATCGACTAATAACGGCGTCATCACTATGAACAACAGGTTCAACATCTACTGGAAGCTAGGACCACGATTCTACATCACAAAAATGATCTTTGTTCAATGCGACTTTGTGACAGGACTCAGCTACGATATGACTAACTGGAACTACTACCTCACCCTTGGTGCAGATGCCCGCCTTGGAATTGAAGTGTATAGGTCAAAAATGTTCAATATGTCCTTACAGCCAATATTTGAATATAAGAGAGGCTCATACACCAATGAATTTGCCATAGGGTGCCTTTTTGCCATTGAGGCGTAATAAAAAAAATGATACTATTAAACACAAAAGGTTAGAAAATGAAAGAAAAAATTGTTGTACTGATAAATTGTATCGACCAAAAGGGTATCATAGCCAAGGTTTCATCGTGGTTTTACGAGAGAGGGCTAAACGTATTACACTGCCAGCAATACACAACAGCAGATGAGGAAAGTCTCTTCTTTATGAGGGTGGAACTCGAGAAAAGCTCCTCAGATATTTCAAACGAAGATCTTGAGAAGGAATTCGGAAAGTTTGCAGAAAAAGAGGGCTTTTCATATAAGATTCACTACTCATCATATAAGGAGCGTGTGGCAATACTTGTGAGTAAAACAAGTCACTGTCTATATGAGCTTCTCTCACGATACGACGAGAACGACCTTCCTGCAGAAATAGTGATGATCGTAGGCAATCACGATACATTAAGATCGGTTGCTGAAAAGTTCAACATACCATTCTACTACATGCCAATTGAGGATGGAAAAAAGGAAGAGCAGGAGAAAAGAATAATTGACCTTCTTATGAAGAACAATATTGACCTTGTGGTGCTTGCACGCTATATGCAGATTCTCACGCCAAACTTCATTAATGCATATAGAAACAGAATCATCAATATTCACCACGGTTTTCTACCTGCATTCCAGGGTGCAAACCCATATAAACAGGCATACGAGAGAGGAGTAAAGATAATCGGAGCCACAGCTCATTACGCATCTGAGGACCTCGACCAGGGGCCTATCATCGAGCAGGATGTGATCAGAGCAAACCATGTTGAAGGGCCAACGCTCTTAAGGGACATGGGAAAGGATGTTGAGAAGCGCGTGCTACTATCGGCTGTGAGGTCGCATCTTGAGAGACGCATAATTGTATATAAGAACAAAACAATAGTATTCCAGAAGGAGTCGTAATAGAGGATGGTAAAGGAACTAAAAAGCTACTACACAGAACTGATAAACAACAGCATAAATGAGTTAAAAAACGAGAAGAATATCGATGCAGAAATCGCACCAATTGAGGGTGAAATTCCACCAAAAGAGGGAATGGGCGACTATGCGTTCCCTATGTTTTCGTTCTCAAAACAGTTCCATTTATCACCAAATGCGATAGCAGAAGAGGTTAAGCGCATAGCTTTGAAGAATTCCACAAAGGATGATGAGATCAAGGTGCAAGGGCCATATGTGAACATCCACTTCAATAAGGATGACATATATAAGGCGCTTGTAAAGGATGTTGAAAATCCATCGTGGGGCAAGAACAGCCACTACAAGGGTCAGAAGATCATGATTGAGTTTTCATGCCCTAACACTAATAAGCCTCTACACCTAGGACACATGAGAAACGATGCACTCGGCGAGAGCGTATCGTCACTCCTTAAGGAAAGTGGTGCAGAAGTACTAAAGGTGAACCTTGTGAATGACAGAGGCGTGCATATCTGTAAATCCATGCTTGCATACCAGAAGTTCGGCGGTAACGATACACCTGAAAGTACCGGCATAAAGGGTGATCATTTTGTTGGTGATTACTACGTTAAGTTCAACACATGGCAAACTGAAAGCACAAAGGATGAGAATAAAATCACACATCCAACGCCTGATGAGATGGCATCAACTATGCTTGAAAAGTGGGAGAGTGAGGATAAAGACACACTCGAACTCTGGAATAAGATGCGCACATGGACTCTTGATGGTATTGCAGAGACGTATAAGCGCACAGGCATCAAGTTTGACAAGTATTACTATGAGAGCCAGCTTTACAAGAAGGGAAAAAGCGAGATCCTAAGGGGACTTGAAAAAGGCATATTCTACAAGGATAAAGACGGTGCGATTAAGGTGAGCCTTGCACCGATCGGACTTGATGAAAAGGTGCTACTCAGAAGCGATGGAACATCAATTTACATCACGCAGGACATCGGAACAGCAATCGAGAGACACAACGACTGGCCATACACATCCTGTATCTACGTTGTCGGAAACGAGCAAGAGTATCACTTCAAGGTGCTATTCTACATACTATCCCTACTTGGCTATCCATGGAGCAAGAATCTCTATCACCTATCATACGGCATGGTGAACCTTCCAAACGGACGAATGAAGAGCCGCGAGGGTACTGTAGTTGATGCAGACGACCTACTTGATCGCCTTCATGCACTTTCGCTTTCGAGCATCAAAGCGGAGCGTAATTTAACAGATGAAAAGGCAAATGATATTGCTGAGAAGGTTGCACTTGCTGCGCTCAACTATTTTTTGCTCTCAGCATCCCCGTCACGCGATATGATCTTCGACATCAACAAGTCGCTTGAGTTCCAGGGCAACACAGGGCCATATCTTCAATACATGGGTGCACGCGTATCTGCAATCCTGAGGCAGGCGGGTGAAGAGGGCATTAAGGATGTCACCTCATTTATACTCACCGAGAATGAGAAGAAGCTTGTAGCCCTCCTTGATGATTATCCAAACGTGGTTGAAAAGGCAGCCATTGAAAAGGATCCGTCGATCCTTGCAACGTACCTTTATTCGCTATCATCTACATTCTCAAAGTGGTATCACGACGAGCCAATTTTGAAGGCTGAGGGTGATTTAAGAACGCTGAGGTTAAATATCTCAATCATGTTCAAAAAAGTGTTAGAGAAGGCCTTTGCGTTGCTCCACATCCCATTTCTTGAAGAGATGTAAGAGGGTAAGGGTAACAGATGTAACGTATTATTCAGACTACTATTGTTTTAATGAGAGCCACTCGTCTCTAAGGACTGCGGCTCTTTCAAAGTCGAGTTCATCTGCAGCCGCTTTCATCTCTTTTTCTATCTCTTTCATGTACTTTTTACGCTGTGCAGGGTTGAGTAAATTGTAGTTTGATTTTCTCACTTCAAGCTCCTGTTTTTCAGCGTCGATCTTTTCATCCTTCTCGCGCTCAAGTATGTTTTCAACAGCCTTTTTGATGCTCTTTGGTGTGATGTTATGCTCTTTGTTGTACCTGTCTTGGATCTCACGGCGACGTTTTGTTTCCTTAATGGCATTCTTCATTGCATCGCTCTCTGTGTCTGCATACATTATCACTCTGCCGTTCACGTTACGGGCGGCTCGTCCTATGGTCTGGATTAGGGATGTTTCACTACGCAGAAATCCAATCTTATCTGCATCAAGGATGGCAACAAGAGCCACCTCAGGAAGATCAAGTCCTTCTCGTAATAGGTTGATGCCAACAAGCACGTCAAACTTACCCTCCCTGAGGTCGTGAAGGATCTCAACGCGGTCTATGGTTTCAACCTCGCTATGAAGATACGTCACCTTAACTCCAAGTGAGAGTAGGTATGATGAGAGTTCTTCAGCCATCTTTTTAGTAAGCGTTGTGATGAGCACTCTTTCACCGTTCTTTGTACACTTTTTAATCTCGCCGTAGAGGTCTTCCATTTGCCCGAGCGTTGGGCGTACATCAACATCAGGGTCGAGTAACCCTGTAGGGCGAAGGATCTGTTCAACAACCTGTTTGCTCTCGCTAAGCTCCGTCTTCCCAGGCGTTGCAGACACGTAGATACGCTCTTTGGCGATGCTGTCAAACTCAGCCATCTTAAGCGGCCTGTTATCCAAGGCGGATGGCAGTCTGAAGCCATAGTCTACGAGGGTTTGCTTTCGTGAATGGTCGCCCTCGTACATCGCTCCGATCTGTGATAGCGTCACGTGACTTTCGTCTATGAATGTGATGAAGTTGTCAGGGAAGTAATCAAGCAGGGCAGATGGACGTGACCCTTCAGGACGCCCCTGAAGAGGCCTTGAATAGTTCTCGATTCCAGAGCAGTATCCTATCTCCTCAAGCATGTCTATGTCGTATTCTGTGCGCGTTTTGAGCCTTTCATACTCAAGTGGTTTCCCCACCTGTTCAAAGTATGAAAGACGGTCTTTTAACTCGCTTTTGATCCTTGAAATTGCAGCAATGATATCAGAATGTGGCATCACGAATTGCTTAGTCGGGTAGATTGGGTACTCGTCATACTCCTTAATTTTAGTGTGGTTAAGAGGATCGAATGTGTAGATTTTTGCAACCTCATCCCAGTCGATTTCGATCTTAACAGGATTATCAAGATACGACGGCCAAATCTCCAGAGTCTCACCCTTAAGGTTGAAGTTACCCCTGTCAAGCACACCGCTATTCTGGGTGTACTGCATCTCAACAAGGCGCGAAAGTATCTTTTTAGAGTTCCAAATTTCGCCCTTTTTGAATATGTAAACGAGAGCCTCAATACTCTGAGGAGTACCAAGACCGTAGATACAGCTTACCGTGCTCACAACAAGACAGTCCGTGCGCTCCATGAGCGAGAATGTGGCGTGTAGGCGTAAACGGTCAATCTCGTTATTAAGATCAACTTCCTTTTCGATGTAGAGGTCTTTCCCTGGAACATAAGCCTCAGGCTGATAATAGTCGTATGTCGATACAAAGTACTCAACGGCGTTATGAGGGAAGAACGACTTAAACTCCTTGTATAGCTGAGCCGCAAGCGTCTTGTTATGCGAAAGTACAAGTGTAGGGCGCTGAATCTTTTCAATGATCTTAGCCATGGTAAAGGTCTTACCGCTGCCTGTGACGCCCTTAAGCGTCTGCCTCATATAATGCTTGTTTATGATTCCATCTGCAAGTGAACGTGCAACACGTTCCTGTTCCGCTGATGCTTCATAAGGCGATACTAATTTAAATGGTGTTTCTAACATATTACTCTGGATACTTTAAAATCTCACGTGGTTTTGACCCCTGAGCAGGTCCCACAATGCCGCGCGCCTCGAGTTCCTCAACTATGTTTGCAGCGGAGTTATAACCAACGTGTAGGCGCCTCTGTATGTATGACGTCGAGCATTTCTTACCCTCTGCGCATACAACCCATGCCTTTTCAATTAGGTCTTCACGGATTGCTCCATCGCCGAGGTCAGATCCAAAGTCGTTATCCTCAGGAACATCAGGCTGTGGATCCTCAAACCACGACTCATCTATGTATATAGGATCCCCTTGCGACTTACAGTAGTTGATCACACGCTCTGTCTCTTCATCTGAGAGGAACGCACCCTGAATACGAGTAGGCTCTGCATCATTTGGCGACTTGTAAAGCATATCCCCGTTGCCAAGGAGCCTTTCTGCACCATAAAGGTCGATGATAGTACGGCTGTCTGTACCCGATGGCACTCTGAATGCGATACGAGACGGAAGGTTATTCTTAAGCGTTCCTGTGACAACATCAACAGATGGGCGCTGTGTTGCAAGCACAAGGTGAATACCAACAGCTCTTGCCTTTGCAGCCAAGCGTGAAATTCTTGCCTCAAGCTCTTTACCCACAACCATCATGAGGTCTGCAAACTCATCAACGATGATTAGGATGTATGGGAGGCGCTCACGTTTAAGCTTCTCTTCGGATATTTTCTCGTTGTATCCGATGATATTTCTAACGTGGAGGCCGTCTAGAATTCTGTAGCGTCTTTCCATCTCTTCGATGGCAAAATCGAGCGCTTTTATCACCTTTTTAGGCTCTGTAATCACTGGAGTGAGAAGGTGAGGAATGCCGTTGTACATCTGCAGTTCAACAACCTTCGGATCAACCATGATCATTCTAACTTCACCTGGGCTCTTCTTGTAGAGTAGCGATGTAATCATAGAGTTTACGCAGACTGACTTACCGCTGCCTGTTGCACCAGCAATAAGAAGGTGTGGAGCCTTTGCAATGTCTATGTCTACATCCTCGCCTGTGATAGTTTTACCAAGCGAGAACGGAAGAGCAAACTTGTTCTCACTCTTGAGCGATGGAACAAGATCCTTAAACGATACGGTCTGTCTGTTTTTGTTTGGTATTTCGATTCCAATGTCGTTTGTATTAGGAATGGTTGTAAGGATACGAGTTGCAGTGCTTGAAACGCCAAGTCCACGCGCTATGTCTTCTGCACGGCTTGTGATCTTGTTCACCATCACACCGATCTCAGGTTTGAGTTTATATAGCGTAACCGTAGGGCCTTGAACGTATCCGTCTGGCTCACAGTTGATGCCGTATGACTTGAGTATCTGAACAAGCGTGGTCATCTTGAGCGCAAGATCCATCTCTGTTGCAGGCGGTTCTTTTGATGGATGGTCGTCTAGTAGGTCAATCGATGGTGGAATGTATTTGTAGCTTCTAGGCTTATCTGCTTTTACGCTGAGGCCCCCGATTCCAGACATCTCTTCATCATCCTTAACATCCTCCTGTACCTCAGGTTTCTGAGTAGGGATGGATGGCTTTGAACTTTTTTGTGGCTTCTCGTACTCCTCATCATCTTCATCGTAGATTATCTCATCATCCTCATCATCAACCACAATTACGTCATCCCAGACCTTTTCTTTTGCCTCCTGCTTCTGAGGCTGTGGTTTAGGGGATTGTGTCTTCTGTACCTCTTGTGTTTGTGGGATTTCTGAT
Organism: uncultured Spirochaetaceae bacterium; assembly: GCA_945910645.1. Classification (GTDB taxonomy): domain Bacteria; phylum Spirochaetota; class Spirochaetia; order Sphaerochaetales; family Sphaerochaetaceae; genus UBA9848. The sequence goes on from CAMDZB010000002.1 coordinate 32,545, forward strand.
GTTTGAGGAGTCTGAGTCGGTTCTTTCTTTAGAGATGGGTTAACGTGTTGAGACTCACTTTCATCCCCTACATCAGGCGTATTATCAACTGGTTCTGCTTTCTTCTGATTTTTATTGTTTCTGAGGGCTGCACGTCTTTCCTCAAGCGCTCTTTCACGCTCAAGTCTCTTCTCTTCAAGTGCCTCTTCTTTTTTACGTCTCTGCTCATCAAGAGCTCTGAGGCGTTCTTCCTTCTCACGCTGCCTTTCCTGTGCTTTCTCTTCTTTCTGTAGCGCCTTTTCTTCCTTCTTTGCCTGTTTTTCGCTTATGCGCTCTTGACGTTTAAGTTCAAGCTGCTCTACAAACGGGAACTTTTCCATTAGGAAGGTCTTAACCTTTGATGGCTTCTCGTCGCGCTCTTTAGGCTTATAGAAGAACACTATCGTTCCAAAGGTGGTGAGCATGAGCATACCAACGATCAGTATCATCATCACAAGGAAGCTTGGGCGCTTCTCTCCAAACACGTATTTTGAGAACAGCATAAACGCTATTACAAACACTATTTCGAATCCGTAAAGCGTGAAGCGTTTCTTGGTGTTTGCAACCGTTAGAGATACAAGGGATGCAAAGAAAAAGAAGAATGCAAACGGATACAATCCAAGCCACTTCGGAAGGGATGAAAATATCGATGTTAACGATGATGAAAGCGACACTATATTGTGCGATTCCTTAAGAGTAACAATGATGCCTTGATTTATAAAAGTTAGGATTAGCGAAAAGAATGCCAGAAACAAAAATAACAACGAGAAAAACTTAAGATGAAGCGGCAATTTTCGCATTATATTAATTATATTATGCGCTCTCTGATTTATCAACATTTTTAAACGGCATTTGGTGGGGTATTGCGAGAGGCATTTTTGTTATATATAATTAAAAAAAGCAATGGCAAACGGTCAAAGACGAAAGTTAGCGTTTCGAATTTTAATAATACCTCTTACACTTATCGCATTTGCTCTATACATGTATTTTTCCGAGGGTATCACCACAATAGGAACTGTGTTCAGAACGCTCAATTACAAGTACGTTCTATGCGCATTTGGCGTGTTCACCTTAGGCCTTTTATGCGAACAGGCAAGCGTTGCCTTCATGCGTCATCACTATCAAAAACGCTTCCCATTCTGGTACGTAACGCATTCAACCTTGCTTGCAGACTTCTGGGAACTTATCACGCCAGGGACATTTGCATTCGGTCCAATCACACAGGTACAGTGCATGAATAAGCAGGGGATTCCACCATCAAAGGGCGCTGCTGTTATGCTTGTAAACCAGTCGTGCTCAATGATCAGCATAACCGTTTTTCCGCTGTTTTTGGTATTCATGAACATCTCGTATCTCTCAGAGCGCATGAACTGGATACTCTGGGTGTTTTTTGCACTCGCAATGTCTGTGAACCTCGCAACTGTATTCATCTACATGTTTGTACCACGCCAGGATAAGTTCTTTATTAAAGTGGGCAGTGGAATCATAAGGTTTCTACACAAAATACACATCATCCGAAAAGAAGAAAGAAGGGATGTGCTTTTAAAGAAAACTGAGGATCAGGTTACAAAGCTTAAGAGCAACATGGTCAACCTCGATTACAAGGCGTATGAATGGATAATCAGCATACTTATTATGATCGGCTACAGAATCTGTATTTACTCGGTTCATTACTTTTCGGCACTCGCGCTCGGCATCGACTGTACAGGTAAGTTCTTCGTACTGATGGCAGCACAGGCTATCGTTAATAACATCTCTTCGGCTCTCCCAATACCAGGAGGCCTCGGGATCACCGACATGGCAATCCTACTCATATTCAATCCAATTATAGGAAACGTAAGCAGCGTGAATTTTATGATGCTGTTTTATAGAATAATCACATACTACTATCCACTTTTGCTTGGAGCAATTATGCTCTTTTTCAAAATTCCAACAGGTGGTGGAAAACTTGAAAGGCTCGACGGATATACAGAAATAGGGGATCAAAATGAGAAAACTCAACATTGACGAAATCAAACATGTGGAGTTGAATTTACTCCTTGCGTTCGACAGGATATGCAAAGAGAACAATCTACGATACAGCCTAGCTTATGGAACACTAATCGGCGCTGTACGACACAAGGGTTTTATCCCATGGGACGACGACATCGACGTTCTAATGCCACGTGAGGACTACGAAAAACTCATGAAGATCCACGGCGAGGGTACTGGACGCTACAGGCTCTTCTCAAGCTCGCTTGGCAACATGCCAAGTGGATTTTGTAAGTACAGAGATATGAATGTATCCACAAAGTACAAGTACATATTCAAAGACGTTGATGATAGGGAGCTCGGAATAGACATATTCCCAATGGACAATGCGCCTCTGGATGATGCTGAGGCCATTAGGCTCTGGAAAAAGACATCGTATTACAGAATCAGATTCGACATCTGCGCTCTACGATTTAGAAATAAGTTTTTAGCAGTAATCACATCCCCATTTCTTGCACCATTTAGAATTAGAAGTCGTATGGCATGGACGCGTAAAGCAGAGGCGGTGGCAATGTCTCTGAAGGAAAAGACAGGATACATTGAAAACTTCATCTGGAACTTTGACAACATCAAGGAGAGGGTTCCATCATCAACGTTTGATGAAGAGCCTGTGATGCTCGACTTTGAAGGGCATAAGTTCCCAGCGTTCTCGTATTACATCCAGTTTCTTACAAACATGTATGGTGACTATATGCAGCTTCCGCCTGAGAACAAGCGTAAGTCGCACGGAATTGATGCTTATCTTATCGATGAAAGTTTAGGACTTTAAGCCAGTCTCTTAAATTTCAGCCTAGGATTTTAAAAGTGTAGGCGTAGTTCTCAAAAAGCTCGATTACCCCCGTATTTAACGGATGAGTGACGAGTGAGCGTAAAAAGTCATTTGAGGGCTTCTTGACCACGGCAAGCATGTTATTTTTACACTCAAACGCATCCAAAACGCACTTTTTGAACACTTCTGCATCGCTTTCAAGCTTGCCGATTTCATCCATTATAATCAAGTCTTTATCTGCTATGTCTTTAAGCGTACTAACGCCGTACGTGTCGAATACGAGAGTGTTTCTGATGAGTGATGAACACTCGTGAGTATTGCCATCTTGAGGAGAGTAAGCAACGCAGTTTTCTTCTGTATACTCACGTTCATTATAACGGGCATCGTGGATATAAACGCCGTTTTGTTTTGAGTACTTGGTGCTGTATTTATCTGTGTAAAATCCACGCCTTGATGTAGGATTGATTGCCCTGAGTATCCTTTGAAGTAGGGTGCTTTTACCCTTATGGCGTTCGCCTGTAATCACAAGGTGAAAGTGCCCCTCGTTAATGTGAGTGATGATTTTATCAAAGTCGTTTTCTGATGTTTCTATTCTTTTATTCATAGTTAGTTTTCTGGAATTACAACATACCATGAGTCGTACTTTTTAACGCTGATGTCGATGTTGTAGAAGGTTGAGAGGATGTTTGTGCCAAGAAGCTCCTCGCTTGTTCCGTTGAATAGTATCTTACCATGCTCAATCATTATGATCCTGTTGCTGAAGTTGAGCGCCTGTTCAAGGTTGTGTGTGGATACTATAGCAAGGTATCCTTTTTTGGTAAGCGATGAGATAGTCTTTAACACTTTGATTTGATTGCCAAGGTCGAGGGATGCTGTGGGTTCGTCAAATACGAGTGTTGATGCTGATGCAAGCAGGGCTCTTGCGCATAACACAAGCTGCCTTTCACCACCTGATATTGCGTTAACATCGCGATTTTTAAGGTGTTCGATTCCAAGCTCTTTTAGCACTTCTTTAACCGCCATTCGCTCCTTCTCTTTAGGGGATGAGAGCGTGCTCAAGTTAGGCGTGCATCCCATAAGTACGGCATCCTCAACTGTGTATGCAAAGATCTGTCTTGACTCCTGAGGGATGTATGCAATGAGCTTTGCCTTATCCTTGATTTGGAGCTTAAATAAGTCCTTGTCGTCTATGAAAACCTCACCACTTTGATGCGGAAGAAGCCCCAAGAGCGACTTAAACAGCGTGGTCTTACCTGCGCCATTCTTTCCAAGAATTGTCACAAGCTGACCGCCTTTTAGTGAAAAACTGACGTCATCAAGTACTTTATGAGTTCCGTATGTAAACGAAAGGTTCTTAACGTCTAATCTCATATCTTCTTACCTTCTCTGATGATAAGATAGATGAAGAACGGAGCGCCGATGAATGATGTTAGAATTCCAAGAGGTATCTCCATAGTGCTGACGTTGCGAGCAATTGTATCCACAAAGAGCAGGAATGCACTTCCCATCAACATCGATGCAGGGATGGTCTTTCTATAGTCGCATCCGATGCACATTCGTACAAAGTGAGGGATAACAAGCCCGACCCATCCGATCATGCCGGCTACAGCCACAGTTGCCGCTGTCATCAGCGTTGATGAGATGATTGAGATAGCCCTCACGCGCTTTGTGTTAACGCCAAGTGTGGTGGCTTCCTCATCGCCCTGAGTCATCACATTGAGCTTCCACCTAAGTCCGATGAGTGGAACGCTTGCTATCACAAATATTATTATCACAAACCACACGTCCGACTTTCGTATGCTAGAGAGTGAACCCATAAGGTAGTAGGTGATAGACGGAAGCACGTTGTCTGTATCCGCAACAAGCTTAATAAAGCTCACAAGGGATGAAAAGAGCGATGAAATCATGATTCCGGAGAGCACAAGCGCCAGTATAGGTTTTGATGGGATACGTGATGAAATCAACATCACAAGAAGCACAGCTACGAGTCCAAAGACGAAGCTCGTAATCGCGATGCCGATGTAGCTTAAATTCATAAAGATGCCAAGGGCTGCACCAAAGGCTGCTCCACTTGTGGTTCCAAGAACATCAGGTGATACCATAGGATTCTGAAACAATCCCTGATACGTCAATCCTGAAAGGCTCAGCGATGCACCGACAAACAATGCTGCAATGATTCGTGGAAGCCTAATCTGGAATATCACAGTCTCAACCTGTACATTCCACGTTCTTTCGATTGGGAAAATGCGCGAAAGAAGCACTTTTATAAGCGTGATAGGGTCAATCTGGTATCGCCCAAGCATAAATGAGAAGAAAAACACCAGAATTACCGTAATGCTCATTAGAGGAAAGAATAGCTTTTCTTTTGTGTTTTTCTTACTCATGCTGTAAATTATAGGATAATCTCTTCATCTTTAATATTGTAATTATAAAACAATTTGAAGTATTTTTTCGCCTCATCTTTGATATTTATATCAGCAATTTCAGGATATAGGATTTCTGCAGCGTAGTAAATGCCGAGAAGTCTGTTGACTGATGGTGGGGCGTCAATCCAGTTGTATACGTTGTCAGGAATTACATAAACATCGCCATTCTTAACAGCCTTAAGGGATCTCCATGCGCCTTTCTTATCCATAACAACGTTGTATGCTTCCTGGCTTGAAAGGAAGATTACATCCGGGTCACGCTTGAGTATAGTCTCAAGGCTGATCTGGTTTGCACTGTCAGAGAAAAACTTGTCTATTGCGTTTACACCACCGACTATATCGAGCGTCTCTGTGTGGAATGAACCTTCTGAGAAGCCCTGAAGCCCGTCGTTTGATGATGAGTAGTAGTAGGTTCTTGGCGTTTTGATCTGAGACTTAACCTTCTCTGCAAAAGCCACAGCTTCGTCTGCGTAAGAGGCGAGCTCTTCACCGCGCTTTTCGTTTCCGAGTAGCTTTCCAAGTTCTCTGTATGTGTGGCCTGAATCCTTAAGGTAGTTCTTAATGAATACAGTTGGGATTCCAATCTGTTTAGTGAGATTATCAAGATCATTAGCCATAGCTGCAGTAGAGCCAGCCTTGATCTCGCCAACGTCGATTACAACCTGAGGATCTGCTGTGATCACAGCCTCTTTGTTGAGGTTAGCCTTCTTGCCGTAAAATGCGCCAAATACATGTTTACTGTAGACCTCCTTTGCAAATATTGTGTTATGCGTTGGAGTCTCAGAGAGTCCGACACATAGGGATGGGTCGAATGTGAGCATAATCACACTTGCAGTGTTCCCAGATGGTGCAACTCTTAAAATAGGATTTGGAAGGGTGATCACTCTTCCAAGGTCATCTTGGTATTCCTTTGTTTCTGTCACTGTCTTTGCATCTGCTTTTTTACCCTGAGCAAATACAGAGAAGCTTGATGGCAGAATCAACACTATTAAAAATAATATAAAACGGTATCTATTTAAATTTTTCATGTAAATTCTCCAATTACTAGACTATTTTTATAATACTATATTACTGCCATTATGTCTAGTTGAGTATAATGGTATTTAAAAACATAATGAAACTTAATTATACAATGATATTGTGGTATAATATACTGATAAATAGGCTAGTACCTGCAATTTTGATGTAAAATGAACGATAACAATTATAAAAAAGAGCTTAAAGAAAAGTTTGAAAGCCTCTGGGAGACGCATAGCGAACATACGGATAATTATAAGGCGTCAAAATGGGATGAAAGAGCAGTGGAATGGAACGACGCCTTCATCTCAAAGTCTGATAGGGACAAGGGAAGGAACAGAGCGATTAAATCATTCCTCTTAAGAAAAGGCGTGCTTACCCCATCAACCACGGTTATCGATGTAGGTGCAGGAATGGGCCTCACAGCGCTTGAGTTTGCGGACTCTGTTAAAAGCATCCGTGCCCTCGACTTTTCAAAGAACATGTGCTCATTCGGTAGTGCGCTTATGGAAAGGAATGGCATCAGAAACGTAACTTTTGATGTGTGTGACTTTAACAGCGTCAACATCGATAGTAACGGCTGGAGAGGGTCATTTGACCTTGCATTTGCATCAATTAGCCCTGCAATTAGGAGCCTAAAAGCGTTTGAAAAGTTCATAGCATTATCGCGCGGATACTGCTGTAACGTGAGCTTTGTACACCGCTCTAAACATACGGATAAACAGACTCACGACGACTTTTTAAGTTTCTATACAATGATCAACATCCTCTACCTGAACGGTTACTATCCCGAGGTTGAGTACTATACCGACCCTGATTCAAAAAGCATGTATGGAATAGCGCTCTGGAAGGTCTAATTTTACAAAATTCATAAATTAGAAAAAGTTGTAGAAAGCAACATTTTCATATGCTCAATTTTGCTCGATCACTTCGTTTTTACCAGTGATGGGGTTGTATCGTTTACGCGCCTTGTTCTTCTTAAGGTGATTGCTGGAGAACCATATGAACATCACTATGCTCACCGCACAGCAGATTATATCAACAGTTGGAGTCACAGCCACAATGCCATAAGGTGGGATAAAGCTCTTACAGATGAACATGAGAGGTATGTCGAGGATTCCCTTTCTCAGAAGCGCAAGGAGAAACGAGAGCCCACCGTGTCCTACAGCTTGGAAGAACGAGATGAACGTGTACGCAATTGCAGAGAACGGCGCACCAACGCAGAGTATCCTTAAGAACTTAATTCCGAGCGGCAATGCGCTGTTGTGTTCACCGATAAATAGTCCAACAAGAAGGTGAGCGAATATAAATAGTATTAATGTAAAGAGTAGGGCTGCAAAGCCTGCGTATGCAACTGTTGTAAGCACAGCCTTCTTTGTGCGCTTTCTGTTGCCGGTTGAATATGTGTATCCAAGAAGTGGTAGCGCCCCTTGAGTGATTCCTCTGACTGTAGAGTGTACAAGCATGTTGATCTTCTTTGCAACTCCAATTCCAGCCTGAGACTCAAGACCGTAAAGCGATATGAGCTTATCAAGTATTGCATACGAGATGTTCTCGGCAAGGGTCATTATGCATGCAGGAAGGCCAGCGCTAAGTACGCATTGCGGAATGTTATTTTTAAATGAATTCTTTGAGAGACGCACGGACAGAACGGTTGCTCTCTTAATCTTCCATGAGTAGAGGAGCACAAGGTAGTATAAAAACGCAACGATGTTTGAAAGCCCTGTTGCTAAGGCCGCTCCAAGCACTTCGTTGCCCCTAGGAAGGATTACAAACATAAAGAGCGGATCGAGTGCGATGTTCACAACTCCTCCGAGTACCACTCCAAGGCTTGCATGAAGCGAATGCCCCTCAGAGCGCACAAGATGAGCCATAAGAGCGTTCATGGATGAGGCAACGCCTGCAATAACCACAGTGTAAATGAGGTAGATCGACGCCTCTTTATGAACATTAACATCAGTGCCACCAAGTGCATCAACCATTATATCCATAAACATGAATACAAGTAGGGAGTAGAGCAGGGATGAAAAGAGACATAGCCAGAATGAAAATGCGCTTGTTGATGAAGCCCTGTCGAAGTTTTTCTTGCCGAGCGCCCTTGAAATCACGCTTGTTCCGCCTACTCCAAATAGGTTTGCAATGGCAGTTAGCGCCATAAAAGCAGGCATGCAGATGGTAACAGCCGTGATTTTGACGTTGTTATCAGTAAGCCCTATAAAGAAGGTGTCTGCCATGTTGTAAAGCACCATTATTATCTGCCCAATTACCGCAGGAAGCGCCAAGCGTATGAGAGCAGAATGGATAGGCATTTCTTCAAACAGGTCTTCTTTATACATATAATCCTTATTAGAGCACCGTCATGAATAAATAATAAAGACTTAATGCTCATCACACTAAGACTTCAAAATTTACAAAAGGCATAAATTATGATACTCAATTATAACACTGTATTTAAAACCGTGGGGCAAGTTTTTGTAACAGATTTTTAATACATTATTGAAAACCCGTTAGATAATTGAACTATAAATATTAAATATAAAGAATCTAAAAGTCAGGTTTGAAACAGAAGACGGCATTGTTTACCCTTGCCGCCAGCCTGACAAAGCTAATCGCCCGAGATCAAACAAGCATTCTAGCGAGTTTGAGATTGTTCCTGGATGACACCGCGAGTTTGAGATGCGAGTACAAAGTCTAAGTCGCAGGTTCCTGATGCCGATGCGATTTTACTTTTTGTAAATGAGCAAGGCTCAGGGTTCTAAGACAACGAATTTGCCCGAGAACAAACGACTATATAATAAGTGAGTTGAATACTGCGTGTGCGAGGTCGAAGTCGAACCCACCCAATTGCGAAGCGAGTATACTTTGTGTATATGAGTGAGCATTGAGGTGGAGAGAGACAAAGAGATCGCCCGCAGATTCAACGAGCCCAAAAACGCAGGACATACCTTACTGGTAGACCAAGCGCCGATGCCGCCGTTTGACGACGTAGATCGCTCAAGATTCAACGAGATTGCAATAAAAAAAAGAGGGCATAACTGCCCTCAAAATTTTTTTATTGCAATTATTTTGCAACATCTGCATTAAACTTATCGACAAATTCAACGCCGAAGTTGCAAAATAAATTGCACACTTGTGCAAATAAAAAGGTGGAGAGAAATCTCCACCTTTTTTATAATCCTTTAATCATCGGGTCTTTTTCGTCCCCTCACACACAAAATTCCTCATACAGTACAAACAGTTCAGCATTTTGGATATTTTGATGCTTAGAACCAAAAAATCCTCCGAGCATTCTGCGGATAGAGTTTCTGGAACATCCCAAGCATCTTTGAATTATAGATCTATGGTGTAGCCTCAATTCCTAAATAAAATTTTTGATTACCCGTGGAATTAGTTTTTTGTGTTAAAGATGTATTTTGTTTGTACCCCCACTGGTCTTCTTCGGATAGGTCTTGAAGATTTACTCGACGGAGATTGGAGCGTATTTTTTGAAACTGAGGGTGTAACGCAAGGTGTGGCTGTGCTTGTTGCACTGCTATACCGCTTTACGACAGAGTTCGGAAAAGACGCCCAAGATCCTAGAGTCTGTCTATATTCACCGATATTTCTTTTTAAGGTGAGGAGTTCATTGCGAAGGGTTACAGAATTGAAAACAATAATATCGTATGAAAAGTGAACTTTTTTGAAAAAAAATTACTTTATCTCTTTACAAAGCTTTTTTTTTTTTTGCATAATTTGAGGCACAAGGGGGGTATCTCTCTTGAAATTCTTTATAAGGAGACGACTATGGTTGTTGAAAAGAATTATTTATCTACGGCTACAGAAATTGTAGAGCAAGGTATTTCACTTGGTGGTGGATGTTGTTGTTGTACATGTAGTTGTAGTTGCTAAATTCCTTCCCTAATGGTAGATAACCATTAGGGAAAATTAAGATTATGTATAATGGATAATAAACAAGAACAAATTAAACTTCTTATGTCAGGAGAATATAACACATATGGTACGCAAGGCGTTTATTCTGACGTTTGTTGCATATATAGTCCTAAGGGAATTAAGACAGGAGAATTTTTTTCTGGTGAATATTTTATTTCTCAGGAATACCTTTCTAATTTTGAAAACTCTTATAATTTTGGAGCAATTAATGCAACTGGGAGTTTTATGGCATCATATGCAAACATGTTGTCGTTATTTGGAGTAGAATATAACGAGGAAATAGATAATGCAAAAACAGTTAAATTGCCCCCACCTCGTCATATAAAGATGTCGATTGAGAAAGCAATAAGAAATAGACATTCATCGAGAAGTTTCAATGAACAAAGTGTTAGTTTACAAGAACTATCTGACATCCTTTTTTATTCATATGGCTCATTAGGTAAAACACAAGAAATGATGTATGGCAATTTGTTAACTCGTCATAAAAGACCGATTCCATCAGGGGGTGGAATGTATAGTCTAAACTTATATATCGTGTCGTATAACGTTGATAAAATACCAAGTTATATATATCAATATCAACCTATTAGTCATACTCTTTTTAAATATGCACCTATAAAAGATTTGGATAATTTTATTGTTACTTCTAGGTATGATGTCAATAGTGGAGAATATAAAAAGATTGAGAAACTTAATCCGGCTGTTCTAATTGTTGTTACTAATAATTTTGCTAAACAACGGATAAAGTACAGTGAGCTATCATTGCTGTTGGCATTGACAGACTCTGGGGCTTTATGTCAAAACGTAGGTTTGTTGTCGTCTTCCTTGGACTTAAATTGTTGTGTATGGGCTGGATTCAAAAAAAGAAATATAGAAAAACTATTATCTCTTGATGGCTTAGATTCGCATTGCTTAATGACAATTTTAATTGGAAATGGTGAATAGGAGTAAATATGAAGAAATACACATTATCTTTTGATACTAGGTATTTGATTGAAAAGGATAGTATAGTTTTAAGACGTGGGGTTTGGAATACGTTAGATGGGCGTATAGATATATCCAATTTAGAAAACGCTGATAATTTTATTAAAGTGTTACAAAAGCTTGTTTCTGGGGAATTGGCAGATGAAGAAATACGTCAATTTTTAACTTTGAATGATTATTCCGTGTTTACTAATATTATCAAGGAAGGATTTGTGTCAGAAATACAATGTGGTGTAGAAACCTCACTAAAAGTTTTATCTGGAATGGATATTTGTAGTTCTGAACAGGTTGTTTTCTCTTTAATAACAGATTCAGATTTGATTTCTAATACTGTGCAGCAATTTTCAAATACATATGGATATGTTTGTGATATAAAGTCTAGATCATTGATAGAGAAAATGAGCGATATAAATTATTTTGATAAGGTTAATCCATTAGAATATCAGAAACAAAAAAATGCAATTCTTGAGGAGTTTAAGCAAGAGCCTATTCTTGTTATTCTTTCTTGTGCAAACATTCCATTATTAAGAAATCTTAATGAAATTGCTTCTCCAGAAAGACCACTGTTTATTGGTTTAATTGATGGCCCGTTTATGATTTTTCTCTCACTAATCCCAGATGTAACTGCTTGTTGGGAATGTTTTGAAACGCGAATGCTATCTAATCTTAGAGATCATATTTTATATAATAAATTTACAAATTGTTCATTGTCCCATCAAACTAGTTCAGCATGTAATAATTTGCATTTAACTCATTTGTTGCACATGGGATTACAAGAGGTGATATCATATTCTCAAGTTAAAATGTCTAAATTCTTAGGTAGAGTTGTTTATATTTATTTGCCGACATTTGAAGTTCATGTTCATAAATTGTTAAGAATTTCGTCTTGTGGACATTGTGGTTATTTAGAAGAGAAATCATCTAAAATCGGAAACAAAAATTTAAGTAATATTGTATCAAACTATTTTAAATTTTGAGAAAAAAATGAATTATAATAATTTTGAAAAATTAAAATTCAATATAAAAGAATTGCTTGGTAGTGGTGTGGGAGTTGCTCATCCTTTCATAAAGAGTGGCTCGGAGAATTACTCAAATATAAAAATGAAGATTCAACAAGTGTCTTTGCCGAATTATCATAATGTTATGTTTAATTCTTTAAGGAATGAAAGTGTATCGTACCATATATCGGGGTATGGGTCATCACATAAGGAAGCGATAACTCGGACTATGGGAGAGGCTATAGAGCGTTATTCATTTATGTCTTCTTATCACTTAATAAAGAACAAGATAAAGGTTGAATCATATAAGAACCTAATAGATAATGGGTATAACACTTTGCCATTAAGATTTCTTAATATTACACCTATAAGTAATGATTATTTTGTTCATGTTAATGAAAATGATGAACTTGAATGGGTGGAATTGTTTAATTATGTAAAACACGAGAATATTTATATTCCAATTCAATTTATTTGTTCTGATAGGACTGAGAAAAAACTGGGAATGCCCACAATGAGTACAGGAACAGCAACTCACGTATCTTATGAAAATGCGCTCCTTAATGCTATGATTGAAGCTTTTCAGATAAATTGTTTTATGAAGGCATGGTATTTAAAACAACCTTTAAAACAAATAGAATGGAAAGGTTTCGTTTCAACTGAATTTATGGATCTATATAATTCAATGTTTGGTGATATGACAGATACAGATATAAAAGTACTACATAATCCTCTTGAAGAAACATGTTTTAATAACTTTATAACTGTTATAAGTAATAAAAAAGTTGGTTTCCCTTTATATGCAGTGGGGGTGCAAGGTGGTATTAATAGTGAATATGCAATGTGGCGTTCTATTATGGAAGCAGTTTCAATATATATAAACTTGGAGAGTTTTTATATATTTATGGATAGAGAAATAGATAGTGTAGATCATGATAAATGTAGAAACAGTTTGAATCTTGACGACACATTTTATTTTTGGGCGAACGGGAAGGATATTAATAAAAAGGTCGATTTTATGAATTCACTCATTTCCAATGAAAAGATAGAGTTTAATAAAATTAACAAAATGAGTAAAATAGAAAAAATGGATGAATTAAAAGAAATGTTTAGTATAGTGCGGAAAAAACTCAAATATGCTATGTTTCTAGATATTACCCCACCAGAATTGTACGAATATGGATATAAAACAGTAAGGTTTATAGCACCAGAATTGTTGAGTATGAATCTTCCAGTTGTTCCATATACTAACCATCCATGTTTTGATGAAATAGGAGGAATAAAAGGTGATGTTTTCCCTCATCCACTTCCTTGAGGTGAATTATATTATGTTAATATGTTTTCCCTCGTTAGTTTACCTATTATCTCCATATGGAAACGATAAAGAAAATTTTTCGAGGTCCTTCTGTACGAATTTTGTTAGTATAATAATTTTTACATACTTTTTGTACCCAAAAAATTTATCGTCTTTTTTACCCACTTCTTTTAGTTTTATGACATTAATATGGATTGTTGTGTTGTCTGCTTTGTGTTTATTTATAGATTTTGGTCTTTACTATGTGTTGTATAGAAAGGTCAAAGTATCCACTGTTTCTCAAAAGAATTTGGCTATTGTTGTTCTTGTTGTAATACTCATTCCTATAATGGAAGAAATATTGTTTAGGGGATTATTAAGAAATGCATTAGAACTTTTAACACCTAATAAGGTAATTTTTATATTATTGAGTTCGTTCGCATTTTCATTAAATCACATAATATATTCTAGATATAATGTTTTTAGTAAATTCATATGGGGAATAATTCTTGGTGGTGCATATGTGCTAACTGGAAATATAGCTATTCCAATAATATCCCACATCATAAATAATCTTGTTATATATTCGATAGGATATATTCAAGATAGTAAGAGTGGAGGCGTCAAATAACATATGCTTTGCTCATTTATTTTGATTTTTATTGAGTGTATAGTATTACTCGCGATGTTGGTTGCTAAAAAGAAGTTTGTTTTAAGTAAAACTTTTGTTTTTATGGCCCTTGGCTTTTCGTCGTTGTTATTTATAATTTCATCTTGTTTTTTTTATAGGGAAGCTCTTTCTCCTTATATAAAAATGCTGAGTTTTATGGATGTTGTTCTTGTATATTTTGTTTACATCACATATAGAATCAGTTTGTCTCTTGTTGTTTTTGTATTTAACAAGTGCAAGAAGGGATGTGTCTTGACAGTAAAAATTTGGAATATGCTCTTAATGTTTATTAATCATGTAACGGTTGTTGCTATTTTTTTTATACCATTTAATTTTATGTTTTATGATTATAATACATTGGTAATTGTAGGGGCTATAGTGCTATCATGTGTTGTTTTCTATATACAAGGGAAGGTTGTTGGAAAAAAGATAAATATATTGAACTATATAGATAATTCCTTAACTCTGTTGTATGCTGTGGCACTATTGTTGTTGTCATATAATATTTTCTTGTTCATTGTGTTTGAAATTGTGAAAGGAGTGGCACCGTTAATTACTGTGAGAAAAAAAGATATGGAGATGGTAAGATGAAGAAAATAATAGTTGCATTGATAATAATTGTTGTTAATGGTCTGTTTGTTTACGCAGATATTTTTGATGATTTTACTAATTTTAAAATTAAAGCGTACAATACAAACATAAGAGTTTCCGACATAGATGATTTCTATCAGAAAAGTATTACGCAAATTCAAAATCTTAATGAAGAGGAACGGATAGCATTAGAAAATATGATCTTATTAGAAAAAGTAAATCTATTGTCTAGTGAGGATAGTGTACAATTGTTGTTTTCTCAAAACAGAAAATGCGATTCGTTTATTTGTGGTAGAGCTTATAAAGAATTTTCATCTGTTTTTTTATCATCAGTTGCAGATATTAAATCACGATACCTTAGTTTTTTATCTGGAAGATCTGTAATTGAAGAAAGCCAAAAGGCTAAAGACTGCTATTCAATAGCAATAAAAAAAGACAAACACAATATAAACGCATATATCGGATATTCCTTATGGCTATATTTTGCTCCTGCTATTTCAGGTGGAGGGGTCAATTCTGCTATAAATATGTTAAAGAGAGCCGAGAAATTCGCAGATAATAACAACCAAGAATATTTAGTAAATATATATCTTAGCCAATTATATCTTTGTACAAATAATAATAAAAAGGCAGAAGAATATCTGACCAAGGCACATTCCCTAATTGATAATGAGACATTCTCTTTATACTTACAAAACCAAATGGGGAGTAAAAAGCCATTTTTTGAGTGAACATATGATTGATGTAATTGATTTAAATAAAAGTTTTTATCTTCATGATAAAAAAAACAAATTAGTAGTGAATAATAATATAAATGTTCATTTTAAACAAGGGGCGTTGATTTGGATTTTCGGGAATTCCGGGTCGGGTAAAAGTACATTTCTTAATTCGGTAACTGGTGTGCATAATATAGATAGTGGAATCGTCAAGATTGATGGTTTCCCTATAAGTGATGTTGTAGATAACGAGAAAAGCATTTATAGACTTAATAATTGTGGATTAGTGTTTCAATTTTTTGAATTAATAAAAAGTTTGAATGCATACGCAAATGCTTCTATTCCACTTCAATTGTTAAAAAAAAATAAACGGGATATTGAGATGGCCCTTAACCCACTTTTTGAAGTGTTTGATATTGAACATATAAAACAAAAAAAACCAAAAGAATTATCAGGTGGAGAAAAGCAACGCGTTGCTATAATTCGTGCGTTATGTACATCCCCACGGTTTTTGTTTGCAGATGAAATTACAGCAAGTCTTGATATGGACATGTCGTCGTTTATGTATGGGTATCTTAGAAAATATATAAAGCGAAAGAATGGAGTTGGCGTTTTTGTCTCTCATGATCCTGTTATTAAAAACTATATTGACGAGATATATGAAATGAAAGAAGGAAAACTTATTAGGTGTGACGGATGAAAATACATATTGCTTGGAATAGTCTTTGGACAAATAAACAAAGGACAGTTTTTATTATAATACTCATTAGTTTGGCATTTGCTTCTATGGTTGTGTTTAATGGTTATACAAGATATATGATTGAAGGAATGGAAATGGGATATGTAGAAAAAACTGGCTCTTTTCAAATAGCAACAAAAGGATATTTTGATAACAATTATGAAAAATTGTTGAGTTTTGAAGATATTGAGCAAATTAAAATATTACTGGAAGACGACGAACGAGTTGATGAAGTATCTGAGGTGTTGTTGTTTTCTGGAATAGTGGGGGATAACGACAACTCAACTCCATTTATTGCCACTGCGGTAAAAGATCCCTTGTCTCGTTTTGGTTGTAGTGAAGGATTACCTATAATACAAAATGATGATATTCTTCTTGGTGGTAAACTTGCAAAAAATTTAAATAAATATAATCAAATAATTCAACAGACAGGTGAAACTTCTGTAAATGTCATGGCATCGCTTGCTGGAAGTGGGTTATCATTTTCATCATTTAATGTGTCTGGAACATATGATACAGGGACAACAGAAGTAGATTCTAGGCATTTAGTGATGAAATTGGACACTGCTTTAAATATGTTTAGTTTAACAGAGTGTGCATCTTATATAGAAGTGAAACTCTTTGATAACAAAAATCTTAGGTCCGTGATTTTAAATATTTCAGATTTGCTTAGTGACAAATTTGAAGTTAAAGATTGGAAAGAATTGAATCCGTCTTATGCTCAAGTGAGTGGAATGTTTAATACTATACAAATATTTTTTTGTTTAATAATGTATTTCTTTATATTTGTTGCTCTTAGTTTTAGTCTAAACACCGAGTTTACAGAGCGATTAAATGAATTTGGAACATTAAAAGCCATAGGTGCATCAAAAAAAACGCTTATAACTATTATAATTGACGAAGTAATTATGATTACTTTAATTTCTTTGTTGATAGGATATGGGGAAGCTTGGCTTGTTCGTTATCTATCAACTGTTTGTGATTGGCAATTTGTACCACCTGGTGAAGAAAATGGGTATAAACTTTATTTGATTTTTAATAGGACAAATATTTGGCTTTCTGCATGTTTTATAACAATAGTATGTTTATTGTCATCAATTGTTCCCCTTTGTAAAACAATTAAGTATTCACCAGATAGACTTATGCATAATTAAAGGAAATTATATGAAAAAGAGTATTTTGTTAATGATTATTATAATGCTTTTACTGGTTTGTAATATTTATGCAAGTTTAGAAAATGAATATGAGCATTTTACATTAATTAATGCAGCACTTGTAAATGAGAATAAACAGTATAAAGTAAATCAAAATCTAATTCTTCAAATGGATGATAACCAATACAGCAATATTGCCTCTATTGGCCTTTATAGTGGAAATAGTCAAATACTTAAAATAAACGAGACTAAGGAGCAAATGTTTGTATTATCAACATCAAAAGGGAATTGGCTTTATAATAAAAAACTAAAATCACCACTCAAAATAGGAGCATCATGGAGTGTAAATGATTTAGATATACAAGATATATTAAGAATTGATTTTGAATATGGGTATCATGTAAACGGTTTAATCACGAAAGAGAGTTTAAGTGATATAACTTACACTACAGAGTTTGTTGAACTTATTCGAGATAATAGGAATTATTTGTATCCGTATGTTTATTTTACAACATACAATAATAACGACGATGAATTTAGAAATAAGTATATAATGGTATTTTGTGATAATGACCAAAAGCCAATAAAAAGTGCTATATACACAGAAAGGGAAATAAATAGCAAGTTGTGCTTTGGCTATATTGAAATACGTTCTCATGCGTTCAATAAAAATCAAACGACAATATGTGAGATAGAAAAAATTGAAGAAGTTAAAGTACCCAAAGTGCTATTTTCTAGTTCAAAAATTAAAGAAATAATAGAATATTTAGAATAAATGAAGCGAGCAGTTATATTTTTTATTCTTTTATCAAATGCCTACATGATTATTTATGCTTTTGACGGTGAATTTGCCACAAAATCAGATGTGGCAATTACTAAATCTTTTGTTTCTGATTCTGTAGAGATTAATTTATATGCTGGAGAGAAATGGTATGGAGATGTACTGGCATTTTCATTATACCCACGGTTGAGATATAAGAATGATAAAGTGAGGCTGGGTTTTGAATCGTTAACTTTTGGAATAAATTTAGAATCTTTTTCTTTTAATATTGGGAAGAAAGAAGTGAAATATGGAACTGGTTATTATTCAGATGTATTTTCCCCAATATACCCTTCGGCGATTACTGATGAAAGTAAAATATGGAGTATTGAATTATTGTATAGTTTGCCTTTCCTAGAGATAAGCGTTGGTGGATTGTGTGATACAAATAGTTTGGAGGAATATAATACTCCACTTTGGTTTGATATTTTTGCATTATTAAAGTACCAAAACGATTCATTGGAGTTCAGTCTTGAAACGGATTATTTTTATTCTGGCAATAATGTTGTTGTAGAAAACTATAAATTGAGTAATTATAAACAAAAAGTTGATAAACACGATCTAAAAACATCGCTACAGTTTTTGTACTTATTTAAAGAAGATTATCAAATATATTTACAGGCTTATGTTTTTTATAATGGAAAGCATACTATTTGGGATTGGAACAATATAGGCGTTGTTGCTGGGATTTTTAAGAACTTTTTATTTCAGGGAGGTTATCAAATAACTCCTTATGTAGAATTGGGATATGGTCAAAGTATAATTAATACTTGCATTGGTTTAAGTGTAATATTGTCATACAACACAGAGGTTAAGTTTTCAGTCCTTTATGTCCAGAATTCTTCAGTTTATACAAAATTGGATGTTAGGAGCGAAACTGATTTTTTCGTTTTTGAGACAGAGTTTTTATCCCCAAACTTATTGCTGGTAGGAACATCTCCTATGGTGTTAACGTTGAGATTTTCTATCAAAATTGGGCAATAATAGAATGGAAGTTTATCGGTGAAGAGAGGTAGTAGGAACGAGGAGCAAGGATTCCACCTCAGACTCAAATCGGTAGAATGCTCGGAGGCTTTTTTATTTCAGAGCACCAAAATATCCGCAAGGCTTAGCTTGTTGCACAGTCTAAGGAATTTTGTGTGTGAGGGAACGAAAAAGACCCGATGATTTTCAAGGACTATAAAAAAAAGGTGGAGATTTCTCTCCACCTTTTTATTTGCACAAGTGTGCAATTTATTTTGCAACATCTGCATTAAACTTGTCGATAAGCTTATCAATCTTATCAGCCATAGCAGGAATCTGTTTCCAGTAGTTTCTGTTGTACCACTGCTCATTAAGCTCGTCGTATGTTTTACCCTGCTGCTCAACCCATGTGTAGTACTTGAGGTTGTGAATGCGAAGGCGATCATAGTAGCCAAGCTCAAGAGCATTGTCGATTCCCTGATGAAGAAGAGCACCTGAGTGTACGCGTGCAGCTTCAACAGGATTGAATTTACCCTGCTGATCATCAAGTTCAAGAAGGCGGCTCTTGTACATAACTGAGCTGTCTGTAAGAACTGTGAATACAACATCGTCCTCTTCCATCTCGTAGTACTTAGCCATCTTGATTGCAGAAAGCATATTGCCGATACCTGAAATTCCAAATAGCTGAAGATTTGCGATATCCTTGTCTTTAAGTCCGATTGATTTAAGATATTCAATACCATCTGGTTCGTTGAATAGGCGGTAAATATCCATACAATCCTGATCGTCGATAGAACAGATCATGTCAGTATTCTTTACATTGTGAATCCATGGAACGTGCTTGTCGCCGATACCTTCGATTCTGTGACCACCAAATCCGTTGCGGAGTAGGGTTGGGCACTGTTTAGCTTCACCTGCTCCAATCTTGATGTTAGGGTAAACGTCTTTAAGATGATCACCTGCTGCAAGAGTTCCGCCCGATCCTGTTGATGATGCATATGCTCTTACGTTTTCAGCTTTAATCTTTAGCTCTTTTGCAACTTCAAGGAATGCAGAACCTGTTACCTTGTAGTGCCAGAGGTAGTTCTCGAACTGTTCGAACTGATTGAATATAACAATGTGCTTACCGCGTGTTTCATCAAGTTCATGGCATTTGTCGAAAATTTCCTTAACGTTAGACTCACAACCTGGTGTTGCGATTGTTTCGTCTGCCATGCTCTTAAGCCAATCGAATCTCTCTTTTGACATTTCTGCAGGAAGAATAGCAATACCCTTACATGCAAGTAGTCTGCTGTTGTAAGCACCACCACGGCAGTAGTTACCTGTTGATGGCCATACTGCAGCCTGTTCCATAGAATCGAAATTTCCCGTTACAAGTGCTGGTGCTAAACAAGAATAAGTTGCTCCTACCTTGTGAACTCCGCATGGGAACCATTTACCTGCAAGTGCAATTATGCGTGCTTTTGTTCCCGTAATTTCACGTGGAATCTCAATATAATTGACTTTACCAAATCCGCCGCCCTGTTCGACAGGCTCGTTGTGCCATGTGATGCGGAACAAGTTGACAGGATCAACATCCCAAAGACCTGTTGTCTTTAGCTTTTTCTTTATTGGTGCTGGAACTGTTGATGGGTCAATCATATTTTTAAATGTTGGAAGAACAATTCCACGCTCTTTACAACGTGCAACGTTCTTTGCACGTACTTTTGCGTTCTCTTTAAGATTGATTAGCATTATACAAAATCTCCTTAATTTTTTGTCTAGGGTATATTATATACGTATATTTTTATGTTGTCAAAAAAAAATAAGCAGGCTCTATATGTAATAGAAAATAATGTGATATAATACAGTATACAATGCGAAAAAAGACATTCTTCGTGATAATTGTTGCACTTTCCTCGCACCTTGTGTTGTTTGCATACAACAACAATGCGCAGAAGATATATCCTGTAGATTCAGAGCTTTACGAGGCTATCACACATCTCTACTTTTTAGACGGACGAACTATGCCGTCAAATACTGCGCCATGGAGCGCTGATGAGCTTAACAAGATGCTAGAGGAGCTTAACTACAAGGCAATGAGCAAGGTAGAAAAAGACATCTACACCTACGTTAAAGCAGAGCTCAATTTAAAGCCTGAGGAGACTGAAAAAGAGAGGTTCGACCGCCTTCTTATGGAGAAGCAAAAAGAGATAATTGAACGTCAGGAATACACAAAAAAAGTCATCGACCCATTCGGAATAAATGATTATAAGATAGTGCCAAAGGAAGAGGAAAAACCCAAGGCAAAGCTGTTTCAATTTGGGCTTAATGCCACGCTTGAATTCTACTTGCATACGAACCTTGATCCTCAGTTTATAGGGCGTGAGAACTGGAACTACTACTTTATGAAACATAAGCCTTTCCTTGCAGGGACGTTCGAGGTGTGGCCTGCAGACTCGTTCTATACCTTCTTTGAGGTTCCACTTGGAAACTACAAGTTTCATACGCGCACGTCCACCTTTGGAGACGGCTATTGGATGACAAACATCCCGCTTCTACAAAATCCATTGAAGCCGAGTATTGAAGATCTTGACCTAAACGCGCCATATAGAGCTTTTATCGCAGCAGGAGGAAGCCACTGGTCTATGCAGATTGGACGCGATAGGATGAGCTGGGGTCCTGGCGTTGTAAGCAACTTTGTTGTTGGCAACAACCTTGAGTATCACAATATGCTTCGTTTCACAACTTATCACAGCGCCTTTAAATATACGTTTGCAATCTCATTCTTCCCGCATCCAAAGCTTTATGCAAGAGGTTTAGAAGTTGTAGAAGGTTTTCAAAAGCCAATTCCAATGTGGGGATTTTCAGAAAATGGCCAGGACTCACTCCTTGACGGCATATACATGTTCATGGCACACCGCTTTGAGTGGAGGTTCTGGAAGGATAGATTTAAAATTGCTCTCACAGAGTCTATAATGTATCAGAGCGAGACGAACTTTATCGACCTGCAGATTTTAAGCCCAGTGATGTTCTTCCACGATTACTACATCAGGGCAAATGCAAACTCGCTTCTTGCATTCGAGATTGAATACACGCCAATTAAAAATTTGAACATCTACTACCAGATGGTTGTTGATGAAATTGCACTCGGAGGGGAGAATAAGCCTGGTACGTCTCCTCTGGCACGGCCTAACGCGTTTGGATATATGCTTGGGTCAAAATACGATCATGTTATAGGCGATGGCGTTCTTTCATCCTCGATTGAGTGGGCACTCACAGACCCGTACTTGTATTTGAGAAATAATGGTGGTAAGGGTGATCAGAAGCGAGGGGAATACGGCATAAATTACGTTGTTGCAATCAGACAGCTTACGCCAATGACTACATTCTATAATGGAGTTAGAGCTGCGACAATATTCTACGACGAGCAATTCCTCGGCTATCGTTACGGCGGTGATGCAATCACGCTCAACCTCAACTGCTCATACAAGGTATACAACAAGTGGAACGCAGGCGTAAATCTTTTCTACATGGCACACGGCACCAACGACAAATGGACGCTCTGGAAGATGGTAACGCCAAGTGATCAAATCCAGACTCCAACATCAAAACCAGGAGAAAATCAAAGGGAAAACGTCTCTGACAAAAACGCTGTGGCCCACTACTTTGTAATAGGATTTAACGGCGGTTACAACATCCTAAGGGATTTAAAGGTATACGGACAGCTTGATTTTGTAAACATTTGGAACGCAGGCAACATCAAGGGCATCTACAAGTTTGATGTAGAGCTCACCACAGGCATAACCTACTCAATCTGATGTCTAAGATTAAGCTATTTTCAGTGTATTATTCGTTATCTAACCTTAACTACAAAAAGACCATCAAAACAGACGTAATCGAACCCATACAAACGGGCAAGGACTCCACGAACTTTGATCTTGCTATGCTATCCGATAACGAGGGGGATAACATTTCGCGTAAAAACCCATACTATGGTGAAATGACATGCTGGTACTGGGTGTGGAAGAATTACATCAAAACTCACCCTGATGTAGAATACATTGGATTTACTCAGTACAGGCGCCTTCCTGTACTCATTCCAGAGAGGAAAGGAGACGATAAAGGGCACTATCTCAAACTCGTATCCAAAGACGATTTTGATACAATCACCAAAAAATTTACAGAAGACAATATCTATAAAACAGTCGCTCCGTACGACTTAATCGTTACAAAAAAGTGGAACACGCTTGTTACAACACGCTGGGAGTTCACGTCGTTTCTACCCCCATTTGAGTGGATAAATGCACGCGAAAGCTTCATAAAAGGTGAGGAAAGTGAACGTGAATGGTTTAACACTGTGATGGAGAGACGTTCCGCCCGCTACAAGTGTAACTTCATCATGAAGCGTGAACTCTTTGAAGAATTCGCATCATGGTTATTCGAGCGCTTATTCGACTATGAAAGTAAATCAGCATGGAAGGATGAATATCCGCCTAAAAAAGAGAATGCCCGCATTGCCGCGTTTATCACAGAATGCTTTATGAACCTCTGGATTGAAAAACAACTCTTAAACAAGGATATAAAGGCAAAAGAGGTGAACCTTTATGAGGAGAAGATCAAGGAAAAACTCACCTACGACAACATCCAGCGTTTGAAATGGTTCTTTACATTCCCCAAGCACCTAAACAACGTAAGAATCGCAAAAAAAAAATCCTAACGCCTAAGCATTAGGATTTTAGTATTACTTTTTTTTTAATTGACTATTTACACCAACGATTAAACAACGCCGTTATAAGCGTCTGTGTAGATCTGTTTAATCTCAGAAAGTAGAGGATAAACAGGGTTTGCACCAGTACACTGATCGTCGTATGCCTTCTCAACAAGGTCATCAAGATTATCGAAGAACTCCTTTTCGTCAACGCCGAATTCCTTGATTGACTTTGGAAGATCAATATCAGTCATAAGCTTATCTACAGCCTTGATTAAGAGCTCAACCTTTTCATCGTCGTTCTTGCCACCGAGGTTCAACTCATCTGCAATCTGACCATACTTTGCCTTTGCTGATGGATACTTGTACTGTGGGAAGATAGCCTGACGTGTAGGGCGATCTGAAGCGTTATACTTGATGATCTGGCGGAATAGAAGAGCGTTAGCAACGCCGTGTGGAATGTGATACATTGCGCCAAGCTTATGAGCCATTGAGTGGCAGAGTCCAAGGAATGAGTTGGCAAATGCCATACCTGCGATTGTTGCGGCATAATGCATCTTCTCGCGTGCAAGAGGATCGTTTGAACCTTCCTTGTAAGAGCGCACGAGATACTTGAAAATGAGCTTTGTTGCCTCAAGTGCATTAGAGTTGGTGAAATTGGTAGCCATCGTTGAAACGTAAGCCTCTGTTGCGTGTACAAGGGCATCAATTCCAGATGCTGATGTGAGTTTTGGTGGCATGTTATCCACAAAGTTTGGATCAACAATTGCCATGTTAGGCGTAAGAGCATAGTCTGCAATAGCATACTTAACTCCAGTATCATCATCTGTGATGATAGCAAATGGTGTCACCTCAGAACCTGTACCAGATGTAGTTGGAATTGCAACCAGCATTGCCTTCTTGCCAAGTTCAGGAAGCATACAAATACGCTTTCTAATATCCATAAAGCGCATTGCGATGTCCTCAAAGTTAGTATCAGGCTGCTCGTACATCAACCACATGATTTTTGCAGCATCCATTGGTGATCCACCGCCGAGTGCTATGATTACATCAGGTGAGAATGCGTTGATCTGTGTAAGTGCCTGATAGATAGTAGAAAGGGTAGGATCTGGCTTTACTGATGAGAATATTTGATACTCGCATCCAATGTCGTCGAGCACGTTTACTATGCTGTTAACTGTGCCAGAATCGAAGAGGAACTTATCTGTAACGATAAATGCACGCTTCTTGCCTTTTAACTCTCTGAGTGCCAAATCGATAGCACCGCGTTTGAAGTATATTTTTGATGGAACCTTGAACCAAAGCATATTTTCTCTCCTCTCCGCTACTGTTTTATAGTTGAGCAAATTCTTAACGCCGACGTTGCCAGAAACTGCGTTCTTGCCCCACGATCCGCATCCTAATGTGAGGGAAGGCTCGAGGCGGAAGTTGTAAAGGTCACCGATTGCGCCCTCGGATGATGGTGTGTTGATGAGCACACGGCATGTTGGCATCTTAAGAGAGTATTCCTTAACTCTTTCTCTGTCTCTAACGTCTGTGTGGATAGAAGCGGTGTGTCCTGGACCCCCTTTGATGATGAGTTCATATGCCATCTCTGATGCCTCTTTCCAGTCCTTTGCCTTATACATAGTGAGGATTGGGGAGAGCTTCTCGCGTGAGAATGGGTCACTCCAGTCAACCTTTGCTCTTTCTGCAAGAAGTATTTTTGAATCTTCATTGATCTTGAATCCTGCAAGGTTTGCAATGGTGCTTGCGTTCTGACCTACGATGTTTGGATTTACAGAGTCACGCTTTTCGTCGATGAATGGAAGCTTAATGAGCTTGTCCTCCTCAGCCTTAGTCATGAGGTGAGCACCTCTATAGATGAACTCCTTCTTAACCTCATCGTATACGTCTTTAACCACAACAACAGACTGCTCTGATGCACAGATCATACCGTTGTCGAATGTTTTTGATATGATTACTGATGATACTGCTGTTTTAATGTCCGCCTTTTCATCGATGATTGCAGCACAGTTGCCAGGTCCCACGCCGAGGGCAGGGTTGCCAGATGAGTATGCTGCCTTCACCATTCCAGGTCCTCCTGTTGCTAGGATACATGCGATGTCTTTATGCGTCATAAGCTGATTTGTAAGCTCGAGTGTTGGCTCGTCGATCCATCCGATGATGTCGCGTGGAGCCCCTGCCTTGTAAGCGGCCTCTAGTACGCATTTTGCTGCATCAATTGTGCATTTCTTTGCTCTGGGATGTGGAGAAAAGATAATAGCGTTTCTTGTCTTAAGTGCGATTAATGACTTAAAAATTGCTGTTGATGTTGGATTAGTAGTTGGAACGATACCTGCGATTACTCCAAGTGGTTCTGCAACCGTCATTGTTCCATTGATTTTATCCTCATCAACAATCCCGCAGGTCTTTGTATCCTTATATTTATTGTATATATACTCTGATGCAAAGTGGTTCTTAATGATCTTGTCCTCAAGAACGCCCATGCCGGTCTCTGTAACTGCATCACGAGCGAGTGGAATACGTTTTTTTGCGGCTTCCTTTGCTGCAGATTTGAATATAGCGTCCACCTGTTCCTGTGTAAAGTGGGAATATTCTTCCTGTGCCTTTTTTGCTCTTTCGATCAGTTTATCAAGCTTCTCGCTTGAGTCGACAACAAGATTGTAATCTATTGTTGGATTATCTTCTTTTGATCTCTTTGGCATAACAACCTCCAAATAATTGCTTGCGTTTGTTCACATATGATTATAGTGACAATTCTGCTATAATTCAATTGTGGTATGTTATACATAGGGTAGTCCTAAATAGATGTGTATGTGATAACTTTCAGAGTCTTCCTAAACTTGATTATAGAAATAATATTGTGTATATTTTAGATATTCACGAGATGAAGAAGTTTATTATTGCATTTTTAATTTTGATGCTCATCATTCCATCATCGCTTTTTGCAGCAAAGCGCTTTGAAGGATATGAAAGTGGCAACTATAAGATATCGATTCGCATTCCATTTGAACTCCCAGTGGCTTACTACAACCAAAACGGCTTTGATGATCCACTTTCACATTGGGCAACATGGAGCGAACTTGGATATAAAAACAACCTTGAATTTGCTCTTGAAATAGACTACGAGCACTTTATGACGGAGAAGATCTCCATTGGAGGACGTCTTGGTTATCATTTTGCCTACACAAGAGGCGACAAGATAATTTCACGTGTTCCACTCCTCTTTAACGTCGGATTCTATCCATATTCCACAGCCAACATTGAAGTTCCAGTCACGCTCGGTGTAGGGCTTGCATACATGAGTCTTAGAGGTTATTCGATGGCTACAATGTTCCTTGCCGCAGAGACAGGGTTCTCATGGTACTGGAGCGACAACTGGGGAATAGGGCTCAGAACTGGATTCCACATTGTGCCTGAGTTTAAGTCGGGTGCAAATGCAAACAACAGCGTAACATTCTTTGTGCCAATCACAGCACAGCTTACATTTAGGCGATAGAGAGGGGTGTGGGTTATGAAAAATATTAAAAGAATTATTATCGCTCTAATTGTCCTAACAGCGCTTGTTGTCATCTCATGTGAGGTGAGTTCGATCCTATTGAGCGAAGACATCAGAACATCACAGCCTCGTAACGACATCAGATGGAAAAATATAACGATTGTTCCAACTAAAAAAGGAGCAGTTACAGGGGATACAACAACAGTCGATGCTGCAGTGTTGATTTCAGCCCGTGGCGTCCATGTATTCTATCAAGCGCAGGGTTCAAATGGCGGAGCTCCTCTTTCATACGGTGATCTTACAAAGCCAACATTTGCCAACGACAAAGACAACTATGGTATCTTCTACGACTGCTATGTGCCAGGTAATTACGACAGTGATAATAGTGCATATGTAATTCTAACTGCATCAAAACCAAAACCAGGCGCAGAAATACAGTATTACGTGCTAGATCTAAAAAAACTTGTACAATATAAGGATGACCCTGCACAAGTTAAAACTGCTCTTAGTCTTGTTGTAGAGGGTGTTACATCGCTTTCAGCTTCAGACGCACATGATAAGGTATATGGCATAAAAAAATCATCTGCAATCAACAGCGACTACTTGTTATATAGGTTATATAGGAGTAATGATAAGACAGTTTACTGCCTTGGAAGGATGAACGTTGAGAGTGATCCTAATGGTGGTTATAAGATTACTCTTTCAACAGAAAGATCCTTTAAAGAACCTAAAGCACCTCCTAACAGTAACGATGGAGGTGAGATAAGAGGCATTGATAGAATTTGGGAAAATAAACAAGGCGATAGAGCTGTTGTAAAATACACCAAGTATAAGAACGATGTAAAAAGCTACGAAAAGTACGCAACAGTCAAATTAGCAGACAATCAAAGTGTTAGTGAAGATAATCGTCCACAACTCATCAATGAGTTAAGCAACGATGACGACAACATGCATTTTGACCACTTCTTTGTGTATGACGACAACACATCAGATAATAAGCTAGCCTGGATGGGTATACGAACAGATGGTAGAGTCTATCATTCGCACTCACATGGGAGTAATCTCGTTTGCAATGGAAATTTTTCATACGATAGGTATTCACCTGTTGCATCGCTTTATATTAGTGATAAAGAGAAAGGCATAGACGGTGGAGGAGAAGTTGGTCTCTCACTTCTTTCGAGGAACTCAAGCACGGGATTTATAATCACAAGTTTTAGAAAAATGCCTGGTACAGATAATAAATCCATTATCCATCAGGAGGAATCATCAATCACCACAGGTTTTGCTGAGGACTTCCGCTCTGAGGATATAGCTGTGTTTGGCTATTTTAAGGGGAACCCTGTTAATGGTTCAAATCAACATCTTGTTGTGTTAAGCGTTGAGGTTGGGGCAGAGACATATCACATCGACTCCTCAAAACCATCTCAGATTAAAACTAACACATCAGTTGCTAGAGACAAGATTGATCTTCCATATGCAACCCTCGCTCCCTAAAGGAATCCTTATATCGCTCTCATCAGGTCAGGCGTTTCGCTTCAAGAATACAGATGGTGTATACAAGGGCGTACTGAAGGATAGGGTTTACACCCTCTCTGAGAGCAATCTTGACATCATAGAGAGCGATGAAAACTTAAGATACTTCTTCGATATAGACACAGATTACGAGGCGATCAAGGAGTATCTTTCATCGCTAAGCCCCACTCTTAAAAACGCAATTGATAATGCACCACACCTACGCATCCTAAGACAGGGTGAGGAGGAGATGATACTCACATTCGTACTCACATCGTGTAACAACATTCCTCGCATCACAAAGATGATAAATGCACTCTCTCAAAACTACGGAAAACAGATAGAAGATGAGTACTACACATTTCCAATATCAGAGTCGATTGCAAGAGCAACAGAAGACGACTTAAGAAAACTAGGGCTCGGTTTTAGAGCGCCATTTATCCTAAATATTGCAAAGAGTATCGACAGTGGTAAGTTTGATGTGGATAAGATTCATAAAATGGATGATAGGGAGGCTATACACTACCTTGAAATGCTCCCAGGGATCGGTGAAAAGGTTGCATCGTGCATACTCTTATTCGGCTATCATAGATTAAACGTATTTCCAAAAGACGTACACATCAAAAGGGTGATGGAGACCTATTTTAAAGGTAAGGATGAAACGATGTTCTACCCGTATGCGGGTGTTGCCCAGCAGTTTTTGTTTCTTGATGATTTAAAGTGACTGCTTTTCGATTGATACCTTTACAAACGGAATCTGCTTTAATGTAATACCGGCTGAGGTGAGCATCTTCTTTGATGCCTTTGTGCCATCAGTGTCTGCATACTTATCGGATGCATATAGCACCTCTTTGATGCCTGCCTGGATTATAGCCTTTGCGCACTCATTGCACGGAAAGAGTGTCACGTAGAGGCGAGCATCATCAAGTGGAGTTTTGCTGTTTAAAATAGCATTGAGCTCAGCATGAGCTACGAACGGATACTTTGTGTCAAGAAGGTTGCCCTCCCTGTCCCATGGGAATTCATCATCATCACAACCGCGAGGAAGACCGTTGTAACCCACGCTTAGTATCTTGTTGTTCTTATCAACAATACAGCATCCAACCTGAGTGTTAGGATCCTTGCTCCTTAGGGCAGAGAGCGATGCAACTCCCATAAAATATTCATCCCATGTGATGTAGTCCTTGCGTTTAGTTGTCATGATTGTCTCCTTTTGTGATATTGTGTATTGTTGGAAGTTCAGGGGATGTTGAGAGAAGTGTGAGTATCTCATCCTTTTTAAGGTACTTAAGTAGGCGTTTATCCTCAGAAAGTATGGTTTTAAGAGGGTTAGTGCCGCTCTTTTCAAGTTCTGCCTTAGCCTTAATTGATGCCTCTCGGATCACCTCGTGAAGCTCCTGTCTGTTTCCGCCGTTCTCCACAGCCTTCATCATCACGCCTTCTGTTGCTGCAAACACGCCGAACTTTTCACGGTTGAGCTCTATGGAATTTGTATTTAGTGTAAGCGTTGATAGCTCCTTTTCAAGCGTTATGAGTATCTCATCAACTCCAAGGAAACCTTCAGGCAGGAACAGCCTTCTATTTGCGCTGTCATCAAGCGTACGTTCAAGGGCGCTGTTTGCCGTATTTTCCCACGCAGATGATTCAAGTGAGTGCACAAAACGAGCGATGGAGTTGATCTTCTCCGCGTTAATCGGATTTTTCTTAAACGGCATTGCGCTCGATCCAACCTGGTGAGACGAGAAGTACTCAGAGAGTTCACCAAACCCGGCGCTCTGTAGCAATCTGATGTCAAAGGCGATCTTTGCAGACACCGCAGCGATGAGGGATAGAGCCTGCATAATAGATAAGTCTTGATATCGAGGATACACCTGGCATGTGAACTTGAATGCATCAAGATCCAGCTCCTTAAGTGCAACCTTTTCCATATCAAGCGCTGTAAACGGCTTACCATTGTAGGTTTTACCCTTAAGGAGCACGTCGTATCCGCTATAGTTCCCAACGGCACCTTTAAATCCCTTGCCGTATATCTTTATATTATTAATTGTAGCGATGGCAGCCTCAATGCTCTCCTTCCAGAGGCTGAACCTATGAGCATAGATGGTCTCCTCTGCGCTCTGAAGGTGAGTGTAAGCCATGCAAGGCGTGTCCCCGTAGTTCTTTATGAGTTCATCAAGCGAAGCAACCACCTTGTCAAGATCTGACTTGATCAGCCTGATTGCATCCTTAAGCCTTATAGCCTCAGCGTTATCAAGCGCATCTGTTGATGTGGCCCCAAGATGGATCTTACCACCGCCGATTTTACACTGTTCTGCGTAGGTTTTGATCTCTGCCATCAAATCGTGATGGATTTCATTCTCAATCTCCTCGGCACGCTCAATATCTATGTCTTTTTGATGTGCTTTAAGGTCGGAAAGTTCCTCATCCGTCACAAGACCAACCTTATTTTGAGCTGTAGCCAAAGCCACCCAAACCGAGCGAAGAAGCAGCCTTTTATTCTCCTCACTCCAGATAAAACGCATGTTTTTAGAGCCATATCGCCATGTAAAAGGGGATATGTAGGTGCTGTGTGTAAACGAAGTCATACCTAGATTATAACCACTAAATAAAGTCTTTACAATGTTAAAAATTTGATGTATCATTTAAGCAAAATAATGTCTTTATAGGAGCGATTTCTTGTGCCCTATGGACAATAATAAAGGAGGGCTATATGCCTAAGATGAAAACAAGAAAAGCAGCCGCAAAGCGCTATAGAGTTAGTGCAAACGGAAAGGTTCGCTTTAAGAAACAAGGGTTAAGACATATCCTTACGAAGAAGAGTAGATCTCGAAAAAGAAACCTCAAGAAGCCATGCTTTATGCACGAAGCTGAAGCAAAGAAAGTTGAGACAATGATGCCATACGCATTCAAATAAGGAGTTAAGGTATGTCAAGAGCAATAGACGGAACAAAAAGAAAGGATAGACGAAAGAAGGTCTTAGAACAGGCTAAGGGTTACAGAGGCAGACGCAGTACAAACAACAGAATTGCACGTGCAGCTGTAATGAAAGCAGGAGTTTACGCATACAGAGATAGGCGTAGCAAGAAGAGAGATTTCCGCTCTCTATGGATAGTTCGTATCAATGCAGCAGTGAGAGAAGAGGGTCTAACATACTCTCAGTTTATGAACGGTCTTCACAAGGCTAACATAAAAATCTCACGCCTAGCATTATCAAATATGGCAATTGAAGACAAGGGCGCCTTCAAGTCTCTTGTTGAACAAGCACGTCAAGCAATAGGTAAATAATTGCCTGACAAAAGAGGAGTGTAGTATATGTCAGTTTTAACAACTATGACAATTACGGATGCCGAGCTGGCCGCACGTCGCTTAGAGATAGTTACGAATTTGCTCGAAAAGACAAAGCGTGAGAAAAATGCTCTCAGTGAACAGGTGGTGCTTCTTGAGCGTACCAACAATGAATTGTCAAAGTATGCAGAGACATTCAAGTTGGATGAAAAGGTAGAGGCTGCTAACATCGAGAAAGCTCAACAGGAAGCAGTTGCAACAGACTTTGACTCAATCAATCTTGATGATCTTGTTTCAGCTGAAGACTTCGCTTCTGGTATGCCAGACAATGGAATGATCGATATCGATATTATCGGTTAATAATAGGAGAGGTGAAATATGAAAAAATTAATCCGCTCAATAGCAGTGTTCCTTACAGTTGCTATTATGCTTGTTTCTTGTGCATCAAACAAAGATATCACAGGAACTACAGTTAATAATCTTAGAATTCTAAATAATACAATTCAGGATACTGATATTGTTGTTAACCTTAAAGAAGGTAGAAATCCAGCTCCGTATGCAGATAAGATCAAGACAACTGGCGCTCTTAACGAGGATGGTTCACTTGACCTCTATATCGTTCATACAAACGATGTTCACGGCAGAATGGATTCTAAGGATGGCGGTCTTGGATATCCAACACTATCTGCATTCCTTCAGATTCTACGCCAGAAGGCAAACGGCAATGTGTTAACGCTTGAAGCAGGGGATGTTACACACGGAACTAACCTCGCAAACTTCTTCTATGGCGAGAACGTTGTTAACCTCCTTGGTTACATGGGATACGATGCTGTTACACTCGGCAACCATGAGTTCAACTATGGTTTGAAGCAGCTTAACACGAACTTGATCATCGAGATCGCTCGTGATGCAGTTCCAGTTTCAAACAACATCAAACTCGGCGGAAAGAGAATATTGCCACCATACAGAATCTTCGACTTCAGCGGTTACAGAGTTGCTGTTATCGGACTTACAACTCCATCAACAAGCACACAGGCTAACCCAAAATATGTTGAAGGCCTCGATTTCGAGACAAACCTCGTATACGAGCTTGAACAGACAGTTAACGAAGTAAGAAACAAGGCTGACTACGTGATCGTTCTTGGACACATCGGCTTTGATCCAGTTGGAAAAGACAACATCACATCAGCAACACTTTGCAGAGATGTTAAAGGCATCGACCTCTTCGTTGATGGCCACAGCCATACAAGACTTACATCGCCATACTATGATGGAAGTTCAACAACTCCAATTGTACAGACAGGCGATTACCTCAATGCAGTTGGCGTTGAGAAGCTCCACATCAGCGCTGATAAGAAAGTTGAAACATTCGACTACTACCTCGTAACAAAAGAGGAGTTCGAAGATCCTGCAACTTCATCATTCCTTTCAAGCCTTGGAATCCTCAGCAAAATCGAAGATCAGGCTGTAACTGATTACATCGCATCAAAGAAGGCTACACTTGAAGAAGTATACAAGAAAGAAGTTGCTAACCTTCCTGTTAAGTACGACGGCGCAAGAGCAATCGTAAGAGCAGAGCAGTGCGACCTTGGTAACATGGTTACAACAGCACTTGCAACAGCAGTTGAAGCAGACTTTGGTATCCTAAACGGCGGTTCATTCAGAGCTGACCTTGGTCCTGGAGTTGTAACAGTTGGCGATATCAACAACACATTGCCATTCAACAACTACGTGGTTCTTTCTAGCATTTCTGGTGCTGGTATCTACGAAGCACTTGAGAACGGATACAAGTCATATCCGGATCTTGCTGGTGGCTTCCCACAGACTAACCTAATCGTTACTGCAGATACATCACTTGAGCCAGGTTCAAGAATCATCAGCGTTGCACTTCCTGACGGAACAGAGATCGCTAAGGATGACACAGAGTACAAGGTTGCAACTAACGACTTTATGGTTGCAGGCGGTGATGGTTACACACAGTTTGGTAAGATTATCCGCTATGAGAGACAGGTAAATGAGGTAGTTATCGACTATCTTAAAGAAAATTACCCACTTAATAATTAATGACTAGTAACATTCGTTACTAACAATAAACCCCATAGGCAAACCTATGGGGTTTATTTTATTCCAGAATATTTAATATTCTACTTTTTGAATCGTGAGATTAGCGATAGCTTTGTGAAGAACTTGTCTATGCGCTGTCTTTCGCTCTCTGAAAATCCACCGCGTGAGAGGAAGTCCTTGATGAAGTTCGTATATGATTCCTTCTCATCAGAGCTCTCTTTGAAGAATCCCATGAGCGAGAGAGCATCGATTGCGCTCTCTGTGGTCTCATCAATCTTTTCCCTTCCGATTGCATGTGGAAGGTTGTTGTGGTCTTTGATGTTAGAAAATAGCATGTAGGCACCAATCTGCACGCTCTGAGCAAGATTAAGGCTTGGAAAGATAGGGGATGTCTCTATGGTACAGACTGCGTTACATTTTTCAACTTCCTCATCCGTAAGGCCGTTATTTTCGCGACCAAACACGAGTGCTATTTCGCCATCAGGATATTTCTCAACGATTCCTGCAAGTTCAAGTGGCGACCATGATGATAGCTTTCGATATCGCCCTTTACGGCGTGTGAATGCAACAGATAGGGCTGTGCCTTTAAGCGCGTCATCTAGCGTTTCTACAATCGTAGCCTTTTCCCAGAGGTCAAATGCGTGTACGGAAAGGCTCTTAAGCCTGTCGATGTTGTACTCGCGTTTCCCTACGACTGTAAGGTGGGTGATACCCATGGTTTTAATCGCCCTACATACAGAGCCGATATTTGCGCTATCCTGCGGTTCCTGTAGAACCACTTTTATGCGGTTTAGGTTTTCATCTCGTGTCATGTATAATATTGTAAAGTAGCAATTTTTTTTATACAATATTCATGTGCGAGCTGCAAAGACAAGTAAAGCAATTACGGTGCCTCTTTCTATAATTGCAGCATTACTATGTATTTTTTCACTAAAAACAGCATCATCCGTATTAATTCCAATAGTTTCAGCCGTATTTTTATACTTGATTTTCGTCCCTGTTGCATCATGGATGGATAATGCTCGTGTGCCACGTGCGGTTTCTACAATTGCTGTGTTGCTCGTGTTAACAATGGTGCTACTCGTGGTGTTTTACGTGCTCTCAATGGTGATCACGTCAATCGTGACATTGCTACCTGATTACTACAACAAGTTCCAGGAGGTTGATATCATGATCACAACTATGCTCCATGAGAGATTCAACAGCGAGATGTTCAGCGGAAGGTCAATCACGAGTATCCTTAACATAAACTGGGCTGGAATGCTTGCAAGCATCATCACAAAGGCGTCTAACATAGCAATTTCACTTTCAAAAGCGATTGGTCTTATATTTGTATACTTATTGTTCCT
Source organism: uncultured Spirochaetaceae bacterium (assembly GCA_945910645.1). Taxonomy (GTDB): domain Bacteria; phylum Spirochaetota; class Spirochaetia; order Sphaerochaetales; family Sphaerochaetaceae; genus UBA9848. Next base: position 68,067 of record CAMDZB010000002.1, read on the forward strand.
GATGTTCGAAAGAGGGACGTTTGTAAAAAAGATCGGCAAGTTCTATCCTGATGAGCAGGGCAGGCGAATCTCGATTGTGGTTAGAAGTATCATAAGGGAGGTTGAGCGTTACCTTGTCATCAAGACTATTATGTCGCTTGCAACAGGCGTATGCGTAGGCTTACTCTGCTACTTTGTAGGATACGATCTATACTTCCTTGCAGGACTTATGGCATTCTCGTTCAACTACATTCCATCAATAGGTTCAATCGTTGTGACTATATTAATAACAGCTCTTTCCGCAATCCAGTTTTTGCCAAACTTTGTACCGGTTCTAATCATACTCGGTGGCACGGTGATGATAGAGATGATCATTGGAAATCTAATCGATCCAAAGGTGTCAGGGGATCAGCTCAATATCAGTCCATTTATGATATTGCTGTCACTCGCGTTCTGGGGATATGTCTGGGGCGTAATTGGTATGCTATTCTCGGTTCCATTCCTGAGCATCATCAAGATCATCTCATCGCACGTTAAACAGCTGAGGTTTGTGGAACTCTTAATTATCAATCCAAAAGATGCACTTTCAGACGATTCATATAGCAAAGATAAGAAAAAAACAATATTTGATGACGAAAACTTTGTATTTGGTGATGAGGATGAATGGTCGCTCCCACGAGAGCACGAGGATGAGGACAAATGAAGATAGTATGTTTGGATTTAGAAGGGGTTTTAGTTCCTGAGATTTGGATTGCCTTTGCAAACAAAACAGGCATTGATGCATTTAAAAAAACCACAAGAGAAGAGCCTAACTACGACGTTCTTATGAAGGAGCGAATCGAGAGGCTAAAGAAGGAAAACCTTAAACTCAAAGACATTCAGGACGTTATTGCTACAATCAAACCGCTTGATGGCGCCAAGGAGTTCCTTGATGAAGTGAGAGAGAAGGCACAGCTTGTGATTCTAAGCGACACCTTTACGGAGTTTGCCCTTCCACTCATGAAGCAGCTTGGTATGCCAAGTATCTTCTGCAACTCCCTAAAGACCGACAAAGACGGCTTTGTATCAGAGCATGTTATGCGAATACAGGATGGAAAGAAGCACGCTGTTGAGGCCTTCCACTCAATCAACTTTGAGGTGTTTGCAGCAGGCGACTCCTACAACGATCTTACTATGATCAAAGAAGCGGATGACGGCAGCCTGTTCTGTCCGCCTGAGAGGATAGTAAAAGAAAATCCAACATTAAAAGTAGCCTACGACTACGATACGCTATTAAAATATATATTTAACAAATAGGACAAGAGATGAAAAAGAAACATTTAATTACATCAGCACTTCCATACGTCAACAATGAACCACACCTCGGTAACCTACTACAGGTGCTATCTGCAGACGTGTTTGCCCGTTATTCACGCCTAAATGGCTATGACACGATGTATATATGCGGAACAGACGAATATGGCACGGCAACCGAGCTTAAAGCGCTCGATGAACACATGACGCCATACGACCTTTGCACAAAGTACCATGCCTTACACGACAAGATCTATAAGTGGTTTAACATCAGCTTTGATCACTTCGGACGAACAAGTTCCAAAAAGCACATTGAAATTACCCAGCACATCTTTGAGTGCCTAGACAAGAACGGATACATAGAGGAGCACGTGGTTAAGCAGTATTACTGCGAGCACTGTGGAATGTTTCTTGCAGACAGGTACATCGTTGGTGAGTGTCCAAAGTGCGGAGGAAGCGCAAAGGGCGACCAGTGCGAGAACTGTGGAACTCTTTTAAATCCATCTGAGCTTGTAAATCCTCGCTGTTCACGATGCGGAAACACACCAAAGGTGGTGGAATCAAAGCATCTTTTCATCAATCTACCAAAGGCGCTACCACTGCTTAAAAAATGGGAGAAGAAGGCATCCGTTGAGGGTTTCTGGGCATCCAACGCTGTTGCAATCACAGAGGCGTGGATCCGTCAGGGGCTTCAGGAGAGATGCATTACGCGTGACCTTAAATGGGGCATCCCTGTGAATAAGGAAGGCTTTGAAAACAAGGTTTTCTACGTGTGGTTTGATGCGCCAATTGCATATATTTCGCTCACGGCAGAATACATAGATAACTGGAAGGACTGGTGGCAGAACGACAAGGATGTTGAGCTCTATCAGTTCATCGGCAAGGATAACATCCCATTCCACACAGTTATATTCCCCTCATCGCTACTCGCATCAGGTGAGAAGTGGACTATGCTTCATCATATCTCATCAACAGAGTATCTGACGTATGAGGGTGGTAAGTTCTCAAAGAGTAACAACATAGGCGTGTTTGGATCGGACTGTGAACATACTGGAATCGATGCTGACTACTGGCGTTTCTACATGTTCTATAATAGGCCTGAAAAAGGCGACTACGACTTCTCATGGGATGACTTTGAAAAGAAGATCAACGGCGAACTTGTGGGCAACTTCTCAAACCTTGTGAATAGGACGCTCACATTCATTTCAAAGTACCAAGACGGCAAAATTGACTCAAAAAATGTCGATAAATCGTTCCTAGATCTCATTAACGAAAAAGAGAAGGAAATCATCGAACTGTTTGAAAAAGTAAGAGAGCGAGACGCATTACACGCCATCCTTGAACTCAGCGATCTTGGCAATAAATACTTCCAGGATAACGAGCCATGGGTGCTTGTAAAATCAGACAAGGAGAGATGCAATCAGGTGCTATCAACACTTGCGCTCCTTGTGAGGGACTTAGGACTCTTGAGCCTTCCTTACATCCCAACGATGGCTGAGAAGCTCCTCTCGTTCTACAACATCAAGGATTACTCATTTAGCGCGCTTGGAACGCCTGTAAGTGAGGGTACAATCATCACAAATCCAACGCATCTTGCAGACAGAATCGACCACAAGATAATCGAGGAACTCAAGGCAAGATTCTCAGGCGAAAAGAAAGAAGAAAAACAGCAGAAAAAGGAGAGCAATATGATTGCAAACGAAAACGAAAGCATAAAGGACACCTTTGCCAGAAGAGTTACGCTTAAGGTATCAAAGATTGTAAATATCGAAAGACATCCAGGTGGAGATAAGCTATACATCCTAACCCTTGACACAGGCGAGAGCGAGAGGAGAACTATTGTTTCATCAATCGTTCCATTCTACAAGGAAGATGAGCTACTTGGTCACAACATCGTGCTTGTATCCAACCTAAAGCCTGCCAACTTCAGAGGCGTAAAGAGTGCGGGAATGCTCCTTGCTGCAAGCCAGAAGGGCGATGAGACTCACTCAACATGCGACGTACTATTTGCAGACGACATCCCAGTTGGATCTGTATTGCTTCCTGAGGGAACAACTCAGGAGAAGGCACCAGACTGCTATATTAAGGCTGAGCATTTCTTCTCGCTTCCACTATACACAAAGGACGGGTTTTTATCGATAGACGGCGTTAAGGTGGTATCAAGCGAGGGTAAGACAGTTAGCGCAAAGAAGTACCTTAACGACAACGTAGGTTAATATGCCAGAAATCGATAAAAAAGTATTGTATGGACGCCTAATTTACGCGGAGACAGACATTCCAAACTTCTCGCGTCTTTACACTCCATATAATTCTTTTATTATCAACAGTGACGACTTTTCGAAGAATACTGTCAATTTCTACGCAAGCGAGGTTCCTCTCTTTTCAAAAAAGAACGTCAAGAAGGGCAACATAATTGGCGCAATCTTCAAAGAGGATCTTGCGAGTATCAGCAAGGCATTGAAGGAATGCCACGTAGTAAGCGATGAGGAGGACAAGAAGCTCTCAGGCGAGACTGAAAATAAAACTGAGGGTGTAAAGGAGCAAGAAGAGACCCAAAATGAGGAGACGTCATCCCCGCGCGTCTTTACAAAGGCATACGACTACAAACTAAAAGATGAGGATGAGTACATCGGTAATCTCTTGAGTTTTGAGAGGGAATACAAGTATCCATCGCTATACTACGAGAGCAACTACATTGAGGTGATCACCGCAGAGTTCAACGATGAGGAGGAGAGCCTTACAATCACGCTTAAAACGCAGGATTCAAACTTGATCGCTACATCGCTTTCTGACGCTCTTGGAATCCCACGAACCAACATTAAAGTGATACCGCTTCCGTATACCACGCATTTTGATGAATACTACATCTCGATGGTAAAAGGGGCAATAATCGCTGCAAAAGCTGCAGAGAAGTATGGGGAAGTCATCAAGCTGATGATCAGGCCATATTCCATATCTCCATCGTTTGTGGTGAGGCGAAAGACGTACCTTTCTGAAGATCAAAGTCGCATTGTGAAGGAGAATGTGCTTGTTGAGGTATCTCTTGGCAATCTCTTGATGCTTGAGGAAAGCATTGCAGATACACTTGTATCGAGCCTCATTCCATCGTACCTTCCTGAGAGGGTCAAGATTCTAGTAAAGCTTATTGAGTCTGAGGATGAATGTACCCTGTTCTTTGGAAGTTACTTTAAGGCTATAGCAGCATCATCCACGCTTGAACACACATATGCGCTTGCATTTGCAAATGATAAGGAGCCGATACGCTTTATTGAAGAGCATCTTGAGGATGAGCTTTCTGATGAGGCAAAAGGGCTTTCTGTGTACAATCAAAGCGGAGTTAAAAAGCATTACACCGCGCTACTTGAGGCAGATGACGTATACTTGCAGTCTGCAATCTACGCTGTGAATCGTAAAAAGCCGACAACGTTGATGTCGCCAATATCTGCAATCAATAAGGCTGAGAGCGTTGCTATATGCTTTATGCAGAACGCACTTACAAAGCAGTTTGAACGACAATGTAACTTTGAATTCTACGTAAATAGAGAGCTTGAGGGGGACGTAAGGTTCTACCTTGGTACTCCAACATCGGTTGAAAACAAGGAACGTATGCAGGACTTTGGCAAGAATATCCAGAATGAAGAGCATAAGGTGGATGTTGGATTTATGCCACGAGCCTATAGAGGGCGGGTGTTTACTGCAGGCCCTGACGTACTTTCGCGCCACACGTCTGTGGTACTTAACAAAGTTAAGGATGTGTACGAGGATGATACAGACACATCTTACTCCTCATTTTATACGCTCTATCAGGGTACAAAAGCAGGCGGATACGGAACCATAATTTGGGGAATCGGTACACTCTCAGGATACCGCGACTACGTTACAAGCGAGGTTGTGATCACAAAGGCTCACTTTGTACTTCCACATTCATCATCTTTCTCGACGGATGACGACATAATTTTTGCAAAACGCCGTGTTATGAATATCCTCAAGATGTTCAATGTACGCTTTAGAAATGAGTTTGACTATAAGGATAGTCTTTCAATCGAATTTGTGATGAGAGAGCCCATTTTCGACTCGCTCGAGTGCTTATTCCCACTTGTTTTATCCGCGTATAAGACGCTCCTACTTGAGCTTTCCTGCGACAATAAAAAGTTCCCGCTGAAGAAGGAAGAGAACAAAACAGAGATTAATAAGAGCGCGGATGCAAACGAGGGAGGAACAAACTGATGAAGGTAAGATTCCTATTAAACAATGAAGAAATCGATATGAACTTTAACTCAAATCAGCCCTTGAACTACACGCTTATGGAGCTGAACAGCAAGTCTAATCGATACCTTTCGTGTAACGGTAAGGACTGCGGACTCTGCATCGTTCTTGACCGTAAAAACGACGAGATTATACAGTCGTGCCTCACTCCGATGTTCAGACTACAGGGAGCGGATATAATCACACCGGATTACTTCTTCTCACAGAAGGTGGCATCGTATGTAAAAGTGGCGTACAAAGACGTAAATATGATTCCATGCGATGAATGTATACAAAAGCGTACACTTCTATTCGATTGGATTGCAAACGTGCTTGAAACAAAGACTGTAAAGGTGAATAATCAGAAAGACTCGGCATTCTATCAGCAGATGGAAAAAGCCAACGAGACGCGTCCTCAGAGCCCACGCGAGAAGGTTCAACAATACAAGGACTTCATACTATCAACACACTCGCTTATCAAGTGCAACTGTATGACTCCAGGGGATATTCTTAGCATCACAGAGGCTGTGCTTCAAAGGAGGAGGCATTAATGTTTAACGGTGCATTTTCACCTATAATTCAAACTCCTCATCTTATCACAAAGGTTGATAAGCTATTTGAACAGCTCAATAACCCGTTGATTTTTGCAGGCGGTACACACATCATGAGATGTGTTATGGACTACCCAAACGTGCTGATTCCTGAGATTATCGACATTAAAAACGTGTCTGGACTCGATAAGTTCGTTCAGACGGAAAAGTACATTGAAATCGGTGCTGTGAACACGATACAGAGGGTAAAGGAGCTTGGAGACTCATTCTTTCCAAGCGTGCTTAAAGCATCGTTGAGTCAGGGCGCACCTGAGATAGTCAAACGCAAGGCTACCATAGGCGGTGCTATCGCTGTAAACGGCGTTTACTATAACCTTGTTGCAGCACTTGTACACCTCGGGGCTATGATTGAGGTACACTACTACACGGGTAAGGAGACTGTACAGCGCACTATCCCGCTCTCAACGTTCTACGACTCAAAGGCGCCTCGACTCCTAATGAAGGGGCTCATCACAAAGGTGATCCTTCCACAGCAGAATGAGATGAACAGCAATAAGTATTCATACTATAGGGAGGTGGGGTCGCCAGTTGAAGATCCATCAAAGAGCTTTGTATTTGTAGGGTCATACGAGATTGAGGGAATATCAAACCTTGCAATTGACGCAACAGTGCTATTCTCAGACATTGGATTTTACAAGCTCAGCGATAAAAACCAGGTGTTCAGAATTCCACAGATATCATCATTTAGCGAGATAAAGTTCCTTGGCGAAAGCTATAGGCGTAACATTGAGGAGAAGTTCTCAACATACAAACGTAAGCCCGATAAGCTCAGAGTTGATAAGTGCATAAGGGTGTTCGAAGACTTCCTTCTTGCGGTAAACGAAAGACTGACGTAAAAAGAGGATTAACATATGCAAATTTGTGAGAGAGTTGCAGTTGTAACAGGCGGCGGAAGCGGAATTGGTAAGGCTACAGCTGAACTTTTTGCATCAAACGGCTACACAGTTTACTCACTTTTTAGAAGATCTGAGAACAATAAAACTACAGAGATTAAACAAGGGCGCATAATCGAGCGCGTATGTGACGTAACCAACGAAGAGAGCATACAAGCAGCATTTCAGGGCATCGATAGGATTGACGTGTTAATTCACGCAGCTGGCTTTGGAATCGGAGGAAGTGCAGAGCTCACATCAAACGAGGATGCACACCGTCAGTTTGAGACTAATTTCTTTGGCGTTCTTAACGTCAACAGGTATGCTTGCGGCATCATGAGGGCTCAAAAAAGTGGCCTTGTCATGATTACAGGGTCAGTTGGTGGTGTGTATCCAATTCCGTTTCAAGGACACTACAGCGCCACTAAATTTGCACTTGAAGGGTACGCAGGAGCGCTTCGCTTAGAGCTTGAGCCATTTGGGGTAAAGTGCGTTGTGATTGAGCCTGGTGACACATCAACTCCATTTACAAAGGGGCGTAAGATTACAGAGAGTGAGTCATCGCCGTATAAGAAATACAGCGATATCTCGCTTCAGAAAGCCATCGCCGATGAGAATCATGGGTACAGCCCTGAGCGCGTTGCAAAGACGTTCTTCAGAGTTTCAAAGAAGCGCCGTCCATCTCCACGATACGCTGTTGGAATCAAGTACAAGACTCTTGTATTCCTCAAGCGTTTCTTTCCGTCAAAATTTGCATTCTTCGTATTGAAAAAGATGTACATGTAAGGTATGAAAAAGTTTGTTTTAACGTTTGAATCGCATTTCTTTGCACTCAAAGCCAAGAGGGAGCTTGATGACTCATACGAGCTTTCTCCAACTCCACGCATAGTCTCATCTAGTTGTTCATCATGTTTAATAAAATATTATGGCGAAAGTTGTGATATAATTGATATAGATGCCTTTAAGAGCCTTCAAGGACTTGAGGGAATCTACATAATTGATGACGATAGGAAGAGCGTGCTATATGAAAGATAAAATCAGATTAACAACATTAACAACATCAGCAGGATGTGCAGCAAAGCTTAAGGCAACAGAACTAATCAAGGTGTTAAGTACATTGCCTAAAACCGAGTGTAAGGAACTCGAGGTGGGATACGATGGCGCTGAGGATGCCCTTGTATACAATCTTGATGATAAGACCTGTTTACTATCAACTGTGGACTTCTTTCCGCCAATGGTTGACGATCCATACACGTTCGGTGAGATTGCAGCGGCAAACGCAATCAGCGATATATACGCAATGGGAGGAGAGCCGATCTATGCGCTATCCCTTATGTGCTTTCCACAAAAACTTCCAAAAACGATTCTTAAAGACATACTTGAAGGCGGAATTGCAAAGGCTAAGGAGGCAGGCATTCCTATCGCAGGAGGACACACCATTGACGATCCTGTTGTAAAGTACGGGCTTGCGGTGACAGGAAAGGCAAAGCGCGGCAAAATCTGGAGGAACAAGGGCGTAAAGCTTGGGGATGCAATTGTGCTTACAAAACCACTGGGCGTTGGAATTATAAACACGGCAGCAAAGTGTAATGAAGCGAGTAAGGATGCGATTAAAAAGGCTGTAAAATCCATGAAAACTCTCAATAAAAAGGCTGCAAAGCTTGGCCAGAAATATGAGGTTAGCGCAGCAACAGACGTTACGGGATTCGGCCTCTTCGGTCACCTTATGGAGATGATGGAGGGAAGTCCATACACTGCACTTATTAATCACAAAAACGTTCCAATTATAGACGAGGCTTACGAGTATTCAGGATACGGAATCCTCCCTGGAGGACTGTATAACAACAAGGAATACACGGATGGCAAGGTGACCATCAAAGACGGACTTGATAGCGCACTTGTTGATGTCATGTATGATCCGCAAACATCGGGTGGGCTTCTCTTGTCGCTCTCAAGAAAGGATGCAGAGGAGTACGTGAGTAAGCTTGATGGTGCCGTGATAATAGGCGAGATTGTGGATGGTAAGAACACGCCTATTTATCTTGAGTAACCCCCCCCTTGCTTTACATTGGACGATTTGAACAATGAAGTCGGTATACAACGAATTTTTACTTCCAAGCCTCTCGTTTTTCCTACGCTCATCAAATGTGATCAGCATATCAGGATCAGGAGGCAAAACATCGCTTCTGATTGCACTTGGCAACTACTTTTACAATCAGGGTGAAAAGGTACTCCTCACAACCACAACTCATCTTGGAAGGGACATAGACTACGGTGATGCCGACTTGTTTGTGGAAGTGGGTGAGAGAAACAGGTACAAGTGCCCAGGTGAAGATAAAATCAAGGCAAAGATTAAGGACTACGACAGGGTCTTGATTGAGGCAGACGGATCAAGACGCTTACCGTTAAAGTACCACACTCTGCGTGATCCTGTTATAATCGATGAAACTACATCCACACTCAGCGTTGTAGGACTGTCAGCTATTGGGATGCCAATAAAAGACGTACTCTTTGGATATGAGGATTACTACGCTGACACTAAGGATTCATCCGAAATTGTAACTCTAGACACCATAGAGAGGCTTATTACACTTGAAAAGGGCGTGAGGAAGGACATGAAGGGTAGCCACAGCTTTGTCGTGTTAAATCAGGCTGATACCCTGAGTCCAAACGATGTTGAAAAGGTGAACGCGATGATGTTTCGTTTAGGACTCAACTACATGCTAATATCCTTGAAGGAGAATAAGCTCTACTCGGGCGTTGTATTCTGATAATAT
>CAMDZB010000003.1 GCA_945910645.1 uncultured Spirochaetaceae bacterium
CATATTTTTCATATCCAACTCTGTCAGATGACCGCATTAGCTGTCATCGTCTTGTCTTTGTTGCTATCTAAAGACGCAACAGAATAAAAACATATAGCAATTGAGAAGTTATGTCAATACTTTTTTTAAAAAAAATTCTGAATTTATTTTTTTAATGATTTTTGATAGAGATTGTGCGTTTTAATATATCCCCTTACACTCTCTGTCACTTCATCTCCAATTCCGTCCCTTACGTCGGTTGATGATGCATCAAAAAGCGGGTTTGAGTACTGAGTGATTTCATAGCCGTTTTGAATTAAACTTGATAGCTTCTTACTGTAATTGTTTGATGAATCCCTTGAGAGGAGGATGAAGTGTACGTTGTCGCGTATGTACTTTTGATTGTGCCAGGCGTCTAAGTTTTGTATTAAATCAGAGCCGATTATGAATCGCACGCGTCCTACAATATTGTAATGCTCTTTAACGTAGCGAATTGTTTCTGATGTATAACTCACTGTACCTTTTGAAAGCTCGTATGTGTTTACCTCTATTCTATTAATATATGATGTATCTTTAAAAAAGTCGTTTATGGATAGATGAATCATGTTGAGGCGATCAGTGCTACTAGCGCCTTCATTTTCCGCTTTGAACGGGGATATGAATGCAGGGATGACTATGACCTTCTCTATATCCACATGATCTAAAACGTACTTGATTATATTTAAGTGCCCCTTATGAATCGGGTTGAATGATCCGCCAAAAAGTGCAAAGTCTTCCATTATGGCTCATCTCTGAATACAACGCCTTCTCTATGATTTAGAGATTGGAACTTATCCTTTTCTCGTTTCTCAATGGCCTCTCTGCTCATCTCCTCTGAGTTGTTCCTGAGGGTAAGGAGAGCCTCTTCAACGCTTTTTAGCATATCTTTATTGAATACAGAGAGCGGATAGACCTTTTCGTTTTTTAGCCTTTTTTTAAGCTTCTTGTATACATCGTCTGTGCCGTCAATGTCAAGTTTTGTTGCAATTACAATTCTGTTCTTCTCGGCAAGTTTATGAGAATAAGCGTTGAGCTCAGAAAGTAGTATATCGAATGCAGAAAGCGCATTCTCGTCACTTACGTCGATGAGGAAGGCAAGGCTATGAGTTCTTTCGATGTGCTTGAGGAACTTGATACCCATTCCGCGTCCCTCACTTGATCCTTCAAGAAGTCCAGGGATGTCAGCAATTAGAACATCCTCCCCGTGTAGGCGTAGCATGCCAAGATGCGGAATCTTTGTGGTGAACGGATATGGTGCAACCTCGCTCGTTGCGTTTGTGATTGCATTGATCAGCGATGACTTTCCTGCGTTTGGAAAGCCCACAAGACCTACATCTGCAATGAGCTTGAGTTCAACCCCAACTCGCATCTCCTGTCCCTCCTCGCCATCCTGAGCAAAGCGTGGAGTTTGAAAGCGCGATGTTTTAAAATGTGCGTTTCCCTTGCCTCCTCGTCCGCCTTTTAGAAGAGTGTACTCCTTGAGTCCCGTGAGATCCTTGATGATCTTGCCTGTGGATGCATTTTTGAGGATTGTGCCGTTTGGAACGTTGATGTAGATGTTTTCGCCATCCTTGCCTGTGCAGTTGCAGCTTGAGCCGTTCTGTCCGTTCTGCGCCTTGTATGAACGGGTTTTCTTAAGGTGAGATAGCGTACGTAAGTTGTCTTTGATAACAAAAATGACATCGCCACCCTTTCCGCCGTCGCCTCCATCGGGACCTCCCTTTGGAACAAACTTCTCACGGTGAAAGGATACGGCTCCGTGTCCTCCAGAGCCTGATGCGATGTCAATGTATGTTTCGTCTGAAAAGCCAATCATTAATTGTTAGCTTCAACTCCACAATATGAACGATTGTTTCTCTTGTAGAATACAACCTTGCCTGGAATCTCTGCATAGATTGTATAATCTCTTCCAAGTCCACAGCCCTTTCCTGGGTGTAGTCTTGTGCCATGCTGACGAACTATAATCTCGCCTGCGTTTACATTTTCGCCTGCAAAGCGTTTAACGCCAAGGCGCTGTGCATTAGAATCACGTCCGTTACGGGAACTTCCGCCACCTTTTTTATGTGCCATTTCCTTCCTCCTTATGCGTTAATCTTGTCTACTTTGATTACAGAATACTTCTCTCTATGACCCTGAGTTCTTCTGTAGCCCTTACGACGATGATACTTATAAACTTTGATTTTGTCTCCAAGAATCTGTTCGCTTACAAGAGTTGCATCAACACTTGCGCCCTGAACATATGGAGTTCCAAACTTAGCCACAGAACCGTCTACGATAGCAAGGACTGTTGGATAATTGAGCTTGTCCCCTTCCTTTGCGTGTGTCTTATCAACTGTTACTGTGTCACCTTCTTGAACCTTGTACTGTTTTCCAAGGATTTCAACCAATGCGTACATAGTTTTCTCCTAATTCGGTTTGATTTTACTCATATATATTAGAATTAAAGCGCCCTAATATTCAAAGTGATGATGGGTAAAAAGATAAAAATAAATCGGATTTTGATTCTGATTTACCTAACGACCATTAGGTAAACAGTGTTGATAATTTCTGTTCTTTTCAATTGTAATTTGAGCATTTGGGATATTATAATCAATTGGTATGAGTGATATTTTGAAAAATTTTATTGTCTTTGAAGGGCTTGATGGCGCTGGAACTACAACACAGTGTAAACTCCTTTACGAAAACCTTAAAAAACTCGGAAAAGATGTAATTCTTGATGCAGAGCCTACACCATCCCCAATTGGCAAACTCATAAGAAGCGAGTATCTCTCTAAAAAAAACTCCACAACGCCCTGGGCACTTGCGCTTTTATACGCTGCAGACCGTGAAAACCACGTAAACAACAGCAAAACTGGCCTAAAAGCGCTTATTGATAATGGAAAAACGATAATTGCTGACAGGTACTTCTATTCATCCTTGGCTTATCAGGGTGTGAACCTACCTGATGAAAAACTGAGACTAATAAACGATTTTGAAGACCCTGAGGTAGTCATCTATATAGACACACCAGTTGATGAATGCCTAAGAAGAATAGACAAACGTGGAGAGAAAAAAGAGCTCTTTGAAAAGAAGGACTATCTTGAGAAGACAAGACAGGGTTTTGAGAGAGCATTTAAACACATTTCAAAGAATGTTAAATTCTTGAGAATCGATGGCAATCTCGATGCTAAAACCATTTCGGATATGATTCTCAAATTCGTGTTATAATACTATTATAATTCTTTATTTGCTCTGGAGGAAAATGTGAAAAAAAAGTTTAACTTTGTTGCACTTTTTCTACTTGTAGTTCTGCTATTTTCATCGTGTCAGAGCGTGGTTAGTGGGACTCATGGGGAGGAATATAGCGCAATCACCTATTTAAGCGAATACTTTGGCGCAGGATATCAAGACAATACAATTCCTGTGACTATATCGTCCTTTAAGGATGAGCTTCAGAAGGTTAATCCAAACTATGACAGAAGCGGAAACAACATGATTGATGCAGCCCTTATTGCTGCAGGATACAAGGAGCTTCCCGGCACATACGACAAAAACAAGATTGCAGAGCGCACCACATGGTACTACATTCCAAACAAACTTAAGGGCGTGAGCGATGCATCCTATTACGCATTCCTTGATGCAAACCTTGGAACTGCAGAGATGCTAAAGAGAGGTGAAATCAATGCAAACGTTGCAAACGAGATTATACTTCGTGTTGCAAACGCATTAGGATCAGGGCGCCGCTACGTGGGCTTTATAAGCGACAGCGACATTGCGGACAAGCTTAGAAGCACATATGATGGATTTATCCTATTCGACGATGATGTGCTTGCAAACATCGGCTATTCCCTCATCAGAGAAGGTAAGAGCACAGGATACAACCTCAAAACCGACGCCTATGCATCAAGGTTCCTCTCTGAATATTCGCTTACATACAGCCACGATAACATTGAACATGCCCTTCAGCTGATAGCACTGCTCAACAGCGAAAAGATCGATGCTCGCGTTGCGCTTGAGCCAAAAATATCCATCTATCAGTACCTCTTGGATTGGGGGCCGATCCCTGAGCCATCACGCCACTACAGAGTGGTTGAAAGCGATGGAATGTATCTTGTAAATGCTATTGAATTTGACCTTGTGCTTGAGTTCTCAAAGAAGGATGATAAGGAGCGTTTCAACTCAATTATCCTTAAAAACGCAAAGAAGAATGACACAAATCCTGAACTAATTGGACTTATCAAAGGATCATGGTGGCAGCCGCTCTACACAAGCAAAACAAAGATGAGAACTGGTGAGTTCTACTCAATCGTGAATAACCAGCTCTTCCATAACGGATATTCAATCAATCCATTCACCACAACGGATAAGACGATTGACTATACTCAGTATATGGAGAAGTATCCAAACGAGGTGCTTACAGCAGTACCACAAAACTTAACTGTGAACAAGGCGTTCTACAACTACCTTACAGGCAGTGATTATCAATAAAATGATTTTACAACCTCAAGAAGGGCATCCTTTGCTCTTTTTGAGGTTTCTTTTAATACAATTTCACCTTTTTTGAATATAACAACATTATCTTTGCTTCCGCTGATTCCAACATCAGCACTCGAGGCCTCACCTATTCCGTTCAACGGGCATCCCATGATGGCAATAGTAATTGGCTTTTTATGATTATATGCAATTCTATAAAGATCATCCTGAACCTCAGGAAGAAATTCACCTGTAAGGAAGGTTGCTCGGGAACACGACGGGCAGACTATTAAGTTCAAGTATGGCTCTCTTAACCCCATCACTCTGAGTAGCTCAACACCAGCAATCACCTCGTTTATTTCATCTGCTGCCATTGAGTAGCGTATTGTGTCGCCTATTCCATCCTTAAGAAGCTCTGAGAGCACATAGGTTGAGCGTACAGCACTTTGAATGCTTCCACCTGCCTCTGTAAGCCCTATGTGGATGGGGAAATCAAAGCGTGATGAGAGGTCCCTATTTAGCGCGAGTGTAGACTCAGGATCTGATGCCTTAAGGCTTAGAACTATATTTGTAAAGTTCATCCTCTCTGTAATCTCGAGGGTCTTTTTTATAAGATTAATGGCACTCTCGCCCCTTGTGCTCCCCTCATTTGTCCCGATACGCATGATTGCACCTCTATCCTTAGCGCACTTTATGATCTCTTCTGCATCCTTACTTGTTATAAGGCTTGGATTGATACGGACAGCATCGATCCCTGAATCTAGGGCAAAAAGTGCATTTTTAATATCTGCTTTTATGTCTATCACAAGTGGAACGGGCGAGTTCTTTATAAAGGCTTTTAGCTCATCTTTATCGTAGGTGCCATCTATTGAGAATCGTACAATATCGGCGCCATGATATTTGAGCTTCTCAAGGTATTCATTATCATAAGCGTAGAAAGGACGCTCGAGCATTGTTTGAACAAGGATTGGAGATCCACCCCCGAGGGTGATGTTATTTGACTTTACAAGACGCGTTTTCAATGAAGGTATCCCTTATAATCTTTGTTTCTGCTCTCTGCAGATACAGGGTCGCTGTATTTTCCATCTTTGTAATACTCAAGGCCAAGTGATGCAACCATAATAGCGTTGTCGCCACAGAGCTTTAGGGATGGAAGAACAACCTCAACCCCATCGTTTTGAAGCTCAAGAAGCTTTTCTCTAAGGTATGAGTTTGCAGCAACTCCGCCACCTGCAGACACTCTCTTTATGCCCGTGAGCTTGATGGCCTCTTTAAGCTTATCTACAACGTAGTTTACAGCCCTGTATTGGAAAGATGCTGCAAGATTCTCCTTGCTTCTCTCTTTGTATCTGAAGTGTTCGCTCTGGTTGATTACGGCGCTCTTTAGGCCTGAAAAGCTCATGTCAAGATTTCGGCGTGGATTTTTAAGGCGTGGCTCTGGAAAACGAAATGCTGTGTTGTCTCCGCTCTTTGCAAGGTTGTCTATGATAACCCCGCCTGGGTATCCAAGGGAGTATGCCTTTGCAACCTTGTCGTATGCTTCCCCGAGGGCATCATCAACTGTGGCACCAAGAACCGTAATCTTATCATAGCTCTCTGCTATCACAATGAGCGTATGACCACCTGAAACAAGAAGCGAAAGATATGGGTATTCAAGCGGATGTTCAACACTTGATGCATAGATATGGGCAAGGATGTGATCTATGCCAATGAGTGGAAGAGAGAGCGCATATGAGAGGGAGCGGGCAAAGCTCACCCCCACAAGGAGGCTTCCAAGAAGCCCCGGCTTTTCTGTAACAGCGATTGCAGAAATATCGTATTTTGAGATGCCCGCATCTTTTACGGCACCATCAACAACAGGGAGAATGAGCTCTGTATGAAGACGTGATGCAAGCTCAGGCACAACACCATTGAACGCCTGGTGCTTACTTATCTGCGTTGCAACGATTGATGAGAGGATGTTTTTATTCTCATCAACCACAGAGGCTGCACATTCGTCGCATGAGGATTCAATTCCAAGGATATAAATTTTATCTTTCATCATACTGAAAAATCTCCATCTGAAGAGTTAACCACAGTGAATAATGATCCTGATTTACAGGAAGAACTCTTAGTGACATTTGCCCGCTCTGACAGGGTGTTCCTTTATAGTTGAAGCCTGTAAGTTTTGTACAATCCTTAAAGGCTTGATAACCTACGCCTGTTATTTTTAATGCTTTGTTATTGAAGTTTGTCATACATTCATATCCAGTTTTTACGCATCAAGCTATGCTCATAGCTTGAGCGGGTGTATGTTATTATAATAATAATTGATTTACAGAGCAAGCTAAACAGAGATGAGAAGATTCAAACATTATCGCCTTAGGATTTCAGAAGATAACCCACATATAACGTAAAGATAAGATACAAGGAGAAATTAAAGATGAAAATCAAAGATTATATAACAGATGTTATTTATTAGAAAAGAAAGAAGTTAGTACCAATATCACGCCTATACCATGCGCCTTGGAATATCTCCTGCATTTCATAAAGGGTAAGGTATGCTTTCTTATTCGCCCTCTCTATGCTTTCTGCTTCAACTACAAGCGTGAATGGGCGCCCTCCATTTGTGTAGAGCATGCCATTTTCCTCATCTACAGCACCAAAGTAGAGATAATCGTGCGATTTTGGCTCAAGGAGATAATCCTCAACCTCTTCAAGGTTCACTATCTCCTTTTTACACTCGCTCTCCTCGGGATAGCCTTTTGATGCAACAACCACACCAAGGGCGTACATGTTTGGTATTGATTCAAGCTCTTCAGGCTCGAGCGTGCCATCAAGCGCTTTTTTGAACTCCTTAACGGCATCCGATGTCGTGAGTGCGAGCATTCCTGTGGCAGAAGGATCTGAGAAGCGCGTTTTCATGTTCAAGAGATACACATCTCCTGATGATGTGATTAAAAGATGGAACGTGAGGAAGCCTTTGTAGTTGATGTTGTCGTTTTTAAGGCCTCTCATCATCTTTTTTATCACTTCTTCGCCTACTCTATCACGCGTGTAACGGCTGAGCGGCAACGGAGAGAGCGCACCCATTCCTGATGAAAAATATCCTGAGTCGTCATCCATGCTTTTATAGTAGTCCACAGCCATTGGAAAGAGGCGGTAGTGCTCTGAGTCTGAAAGGACTGTGGCTGTTACTGTAAGGCCATCTATGAACTCCTCAATTAGCACAGGAGTGGTTTTAAGGTATTCTGATGCAAACGAGTAGGCAAGCGTCCTTGATGCAGTATCAAGGCGGTTTTTACCCTTCCCAACCACCGGCTTTATCGAAATCATGCGGTTTTTATAAGTATCAAGCGCGTTTTTAAGCTCCTCGTCCGTGGTTACAATCTGTGCCTTTTCAAGCGTCTTGATGCCGTATCTCTTTGCCCTTTCCCTTAGCGTTTGGAGGTTTTCAAAGGCAAATGCCTCTCTCCCTGGTCCCAAAAGCTTTACACCAAGCTTCTGAAGCTCCTCAGTTACGCCTTCTTCAATCAGCTTTGCCGTGGATGTTATAATTAAATCGATTTTTTCACTCTTTACGATATTTACAACAGCATCAACATCTGATACATCGCTTCGTTTTATCACAGTTGCAAGTCCATTCATGCCTGGGTTGCCTGGATATGCGTAGATCTTTACCTCTTCTTTGCTTTGCGAGATCCACCTTACGAGTGCGTGTTCTTTTGCTACACTTCCGAGAACTAGAATTTTCATATGTATACCGGCGGTCGGAGTCGAACCGACACAAGGGTCACCCCTCGACAGATTTTGAGTCTGTTGTGTCTACCAATTTCACCACGCCGGCGAATTACCTTTTATTGATGCGGTATTTTTATATTTTATACAAATATTGTTGTTTTATTCAACAATATTTTATAGCGCTTGCATCTTGAGCGAGCTTATTTTATAAGTACAGGTTCTCAAACCATACAAATTATTTATTTTGGATGCCATTCCATAAATTGCGGAAATATGCACGTGATGGCACCGCGAGTTTGAGCTTGTTACTGGATGGCACCGCGAGTTTGAGCTTGTTACTGGATGGTACCGCGAGTTTGAGATGCGCGCGCAAAGCCTAAGTCGCAGGTTCCTGATGCCGAAGCGATTTTACTTTTTGTAAATGAGCAAGGCTCAGGGTTCTAAGACGACGGATTTGCCCGCAGATCAAACGAGCCCCAAACGAAGGACATACCTTGCTGATAGGCCAAGTGGGGCGGGTGCAGTCTGACAAAGTTAGGCGCCCGAGATCAAACGAGCCCAGCGAGTTTACTTTTTGTAAATGAGCAAGGCTCAGGGTTCTAAGACGACGTAGATCGCCCGCATATCAAACGAGCGTTTTAACCCAGGTGTTGACAAGATCAGAGGTGTTACCAAAATCAGCTGAGGTAAGATGAAGATTGTCTTTAGCGTTTGCATAGGCCTTAAGAGCATTAAACGCATTATCGCCTGAGCTTGATGCACTTGTTGAGAATGTGTAAATAGTTTTACCATCGAACTTGTTGTAGTGATCAAGAAGTGTTTGGATGATTCTTGGCGCTGCTCCGTTCCAGATTGGGTAACCGATGATGACTGTGTCGTAGCTGTTAGCATCGATTGCTGTGTATGTTGATGATGCGATTAGAGGACGTGCAGAATCGTCTTTTTGTTCAGTCTGTAAGCGTGATGTTGAGACCTTGTTATCTAAATCAGTGCTTATGTATGGTGTTTCAGGCTCAATTTTAACAATTGGTGCTGAAAGTTCGGTTGCGATGGCATTTGCAACCTTTTCTGTGTTTCCTGAATATGAGAAATATATAACGATTGGTTTTATTGCCTTATCGGATGATGCGGAAGCTGAGTCTTTTTTTCCTGATGAGCATGATACAAATAGTACTGTAGCGAGTACAACGAGTACTGTAATTACTTTTGTTGCTTTTTTCATTGTTTTCTCCTTGGCTGTTATTTTACATTCTTTTATCTAAAAATACTACTAATGTTCTCCTACGAGCCCCTAGCGAGTTTGAGATTGTTACTGGATGGCACTGCGAGTTTGAGACTGTTCCTGGATGGCACTGCGAGTTTGATATTCGGGATGCATAACGCGAAAGCAAACCCGCCCCAAACGAAGGACATACCTTTGTGGTAGGACAAGCGCCGAAGCCGCCAGCCTGACGACGTAGATCGCTCAAGATCAAACGAGCCCCTAGCGAGTTTGAGATGCGCGCGCAAAGCCTAAGTCGCAGGTTCCTGATGCCGATGCGAGTTTACTTTTTGTAAATGAGCACGGCTCAGGGTTCTAAGACGACGGATTTGCCCGCAGATCAAACGAGCGTTAGCGAGTTTAATATTGAGATGAGCTACTAGGAAGCCAGGCAAGGCTAGCGCAGGACATACCTTGCTGGTAGGCCAAGCGCCGAAGCCGCCAGCCTGACGACGTAGATCGCTCAAGATTAAACGAGCTTACTAGAAGTCGAATTCGTCCTCTGAAGCAATAACATCCCCACCACCGCTCGACTCTGAATCACCGTTGTCATCATCGTCAGATGAGAGGATGTCCATGTCGTCTTCGACAATTTCGATGTCATCGCTGTCGTCGATTACGAGGTCATCGCGTTTGAGCGCTTCGATGTCGCTGTCGTCGCCTTCCTGATAGTATAGAACGCGGGAACAGTATGGGCAGAACTTGATTTCATCGCCTTTGCGTACTGTGTTTACAAACTGAACTGGAAGCTCCATGTGGCATCCCTGGCATACTCTGCCTTTTACGGCAACGCTACCGCCGTTCTTGCTCTTGACGATGCGCTCGAACTTGAAGAGCAATGTTGGGTCGATACCCTCTGAGTACTTATCTTTCTTTACTTTAATCTGCTCTCTCTCTTTTGTGAGAGCTGCAATGTCTGAGTTGATCTTTTTGCGATCCTCATCAACGCTTTCCTCAAGAGCCTGGAGTGTTTCCTTACTCTCTTCTACGTTCTGCTCTTCTGCAACAACCTTGCGCTTTGTCTCTTCCTTGAGGTTGTAGTAGTGATTTTCGGTGTTTTTTGCCTCTTTTAGATCCTGCTGGTGCGTTTCAAACTCACGTTGGCTGAGGTTTGAGCTACTCTTCTTCTCAAGCTCTGCTCTTGCGTTTTTAGCCTCAACATAGTCCTCCTCAAGGGATACAACGCGCTGTTTTAGATCCTCAAGGCGCTGTAGGGACTTTGCATACTGTTCTCTTTTGAGAGAAAGCATTTCCTCACTGTCTGCAAGCTCTTTTGGAAGTGCCTCAATTTTCTTTTCTATTTCGTAATACTGAACCAATACCTTCTGTAGCATTGTCAACTTTTTTAAAATATCTTTCATGCTTTCTCCTTTACATGTTCATATAGTCTTGCAGTATCTGCAATTTTCTTCTCTCTTTTAGATGTGCCTTAGCCTTAGCCTCGATCTGACGGATTCGCTCCCTTGTTACTCCAAAGAATTGACCGACTTCCTCAAGCGTTGACCTGTATCCATCATCAAGCCCGTATCTCATCCTAAGAACCTCCTGCTCCCTCTTAGTTAAGTCACTAAGCACGTAGCGTAGATCCTCCTGAAGAAGCTTGTGTTCCGTCTCCTTGGCAGGGTTTGCAGCAGCCTTATCCTCAATAAAGTCTGACTGCTGAGAATCGCCTTCCTCGCCAACTGGTGCCTCAAGCGAAATTGGGTCTTTGGATACGCTTCTGACGTTCTTGACCTTCTCACATGACCATCCAAGGCTCTTGGCTATCTCTTCATCCGTTGCTTCTCTCTCTAAGGTCTGCATGAGAGAACGCTGCTCTCTGGACACTTTATTGATTTGTTCAATCATATGGACAGGGATTCTGATCGTGCGTGCCTGATCGGATATTGCCCTTGTGATAGCCTGACGGATCCACCATGTGGCGTAGGTTGAAAACTTGTAGCCCTTGGTGTAGTCGAACTTCTCTACAGCTTTTACAAGACCAATGTTTCCCTCTTGAATCAAATCGAAAAAGTTTAGTCCTCTATTACGATATTTCTTTGCGATAGAAATTACAAGACGCAAATTGCTTTCAATGAGGTGTTTTTTGGCGATTTCCATGGTGTTTTCACCCTTGCGAAGTTCATCATCGCTAAAGAAAATATTGTCAGCTGTTTCCTCAAAATCATACTCGATTAGCTCGGATTGTTTATCGTTCTGCTGTACTATTGCAATGAGTGAACGGATTTCATCGGCTGTGAGTCCGAGGCGCTTTTCAACATCGTCCTTTTTGCCCTGAATCAGAAGGTCTCTGTTGAGCATTCTGAGTTCCTTTGAATATGTATCCTTATTAATAGAGCCTGTTGCCGAGATGATACCAAGCGACGAGAGTGCCTTCATGCGTTCGTCCTGGATCTTGATAAGCTGTTCACGCGCCTCGTGGAACTTGTTTCCAAACGCGATTGCATCCTCAACCTGTAGCTGCATTGTGGCGATGTGTTTGAGTAGTTTTGTCCTCTTTTTTCGGAGCTCCTCATCCTTAAGGATATCAACGCCCATGCTTCTCTTTTCCTCTTTAAGTTCGATGTACTTACGAATCTCGTTTGCAAGGGCACCCTTAAGCTCCTCAGAGTAGCTGTCGTAGTAACGCTTGTAGTCTGGGTTCTTCTCTTTGAGTGTTTCATCCTCCTCATCCTCGCCTTCGTCGGCGTAGAGTATGTCGATGATGTTTTTAAGGCAGGTTATGATGATTCCGCTTGATTTGATCACGTTTAGCGTGTCGGAGAGTCCCTTCTTCATTTCGCGTGAGAGCTCCTGTTCCTCCTCCTTATCGAGGAGTTTGAAGCGTCTAAGGTCGCTAAGATAAATCTTATGTGGGTCGTCTGAGTTTTTGAGTCCTGCCATGCCGTAGTCGTCGTCTTCCTTGGTAAGGTAGTCGTTGTAGTCGTCTCTGTAACCCTCATCATCATCGCTTGCGAACATGTCGTCTTCATCGTCATCGATTGCGAATTCGTCATCCTCGAGTGATTCATCATCAAGGCTCTCAAGTGGCACCTCATCGCTCTCAAGATCCTCATCTTCAGGATACACCTCGACGCTGACTCCATTAGCTTCGAGGAACTTTGTGACCCTCTTTGTGATGTCTGGATACTCATCTGTATCATCAAATGTTATGAACTTTTTAAGCTCATCAGGAGTGATGGATGACGCATTGTTTTTCTCCTTCCATTTTAGAAGGGCCTCTGTGATCTCCTCAAAGCGTTTGTCCTCTTTACTTGATGACTTCTTTGCACCTTTTTCCTTTACAGCCTTTAGAGGTTTTTCTTCTTTTACCTCTTTGGCGCTCTTTGATGAAGTTTTGACATTTGGTGATGCTTTGGACGCGGCTTTTGACTCTTTTTGTTCAGCCTTTACGCTTTTAGGTTTAAGGGCTTTTGATGTCTCTTTTGTACTCGTTTTGGCACTTTTTGTAGCAGTTTTAGGCGTTTTACTACTCTCATCCTTAGTTTTTGATGTAGCGCCTTTGTTCCCTTTTTCAACAGGTGCCTTTGCAGCCTTCTTTACATCCTCTGTTTGCACTTTTGATGCCTTCACCTCTTTTGCATCCTTTGTGCTTTTTACAGCCTTTGCACCTTTTGCATCCTTTGTTGTTTTCGATGCTGTTGAGGTTTTTGATGCTGCCTTTTTCTCATCACTCTTTGCCATTTTTTCTCCTTTATTTTTTCATCTTTTCATCAAGATTTTTTATTTCAATCTCTTTCAGTTGTTTTTCTCTAATTGTCTCTGCACCAACGCTCATTGTGGTGTCAGCCCCGAGTTCGATTCCCCTTTGCATAAGGCGGGTTTCCTTCTTCAATGCCTTACATAAAAGGCGCTCTGTGACCTCGATTATCTCACGGCGTTTCCTATCCTCAGGCCACTTCTGATATTCGACAATCTGTGCCTCTCCGCGGATCTTCGAAAGGTAGTCCTTCATCTCCTCATCCTCGATCCTCTCTAAAAATACATCGTCGTTATCAAGATAAGCTTCATCATCACTGCTTCCACCGTTTTTTACGTTCTCCATAAGGTATGAGAAGATAGTTGCAGCCTTTGGATTTGTAAAGCTGCTGTACTTGATTCGTCTGATCTCAGGCGAGAGGGAGAACGTGCGTCTTGAAAAAGCAAGATGTTTCATAAGATCCGTCTCGTAGAATGGCTCATCTGTGCCCTTCCATAGCGATAAGGCGCTCATTTTCTCGTTTTCTGTTTCAAAACGTGACCGATACGCGTTTCTCTTCATCTCCTCATCCACTTTTCTGTTATACTCGTTGATTCCCGATGTTGTGCTGATTCCAAGCTTTGTGCATACCTTTTTGATCGCCTCAGCCTTGCCTATCTCAGAGTCGATTGCATCAAGTATTGGATGCATCTCCCTATATACGTTATTCTTTCCTCTGTCGGTGCTAAGATCGTTCTTGCTGCTGTAGTACTTGATGGCGTAGTCAAGATAATCTATCTCCTTATCAAGAACCGCCTTAAGGGCATCCTTACCATCTTTTTGAAGCATCTCCGCGCTATCCTTTGCGCCTTGTGGTGGCATTTCAACAACGCTAGGCGTAAAGCCATGTGATAGGAGCATCGAGATTGCCTTAATTGTTGCAATCTTACCAGCCTCATCTGCATCAAAGAATGTTTTGATATGATCGTTGTAACGCCTGAGTTCAGTAATATGTTCGTTTGTAAATGAGGTTCCGCAGCTTGCAACTGCACTCCTTATTCCTGCGCTATGTAGGGCAATCACATCGAAGTTACCCTCACAGATTACGGGAACCTCCTTGTTCTTCAACGCTGGAAGCGCCTGATAGAAGCCATAGAGTTCGTACTTTTTCTTGTATATAATCGACTCCCTGCTGTTCCTGTATTTCGGATTGTAATCATCAACATCAAGTGCGCGTCCTGAAAAGCCCACAACCTCACCTCGCTTGTTCATGATTGGGAATGTGATTCGACCGCGCAAAAGCGACGATCCCTTTTCGCTGAATAATCCTGTGTCTCTAAACAGTGACTCGCTGTATCCCTTTGCCTTACAGAAGTTTCTAACGTAGTTTGGATCGTTTGGTGACCATCCTATCGAAAATGACTCGATCACGTCATCGCCAAAACCTCGCTCGTGGATGTAATCAAGCGCTCTGACTGTTTCCCTGTTCTTGATAGTCCTTAAATTGCGTACAAATGCATCATTGAGCTCTTTGTGGAGCTTAAGCACTTCTTTTTCACGTGAGAGTTTACGCCTTGCCTCTGGCGTCTCTCGGGCAATATCTACGCCAGCGATACGGGCAAGCTTCTCTAGAGCCTCAACGAACGTGAGGTTGTCCATCTTCATCACGAAGGTGAAGATATTGCCCGACGCCTTACAGCCAAAGCAGTAGTACAAGCCGTCTTCTACGTTTAACTTCATCGATGGATTTTTATCAGCATGAAACGGGCAGACAGCCCAATAATCCTTGCCTTTTTTGGTGACAGGTATATAGAGTTTTACAACATCTACGATTGAGAGGTGATTTTTGATTTGTTCGATGACGTCTTTTGATATTCTCATAAAATACGCAGATTACGTAATATTATATAATAAATATAAGTATTAATTAAATCAAGTTTTTTTTATCGAATGTTTTTCGAGTATAGTTATGCAATTTTCATAATACGCGTTCAGTTTATAATTCGGTTTGACATCTAACTATATTATCACACCGCCTCCAAGAAGGATCCTTGATGAGTCGATTCTCTCCTTACTGTACATCACGGCTGACTGCCCCTTGGTGATTGCACTCTCCCCTTCAGCGAACTCGATTGATATTGTGCCGTTCTTGTTTTTTCTGGCAGTAGCATCCTTTGCATCTGTGCTTGAGCGTACCTTTACCATGCAGGCAAATTCATCAGGTGTATCCTCAAGCATATTCACACTCTCGATGGTGAGCGTCTTTTCAATTATTTCCTCCTTTGTTCCAACTACGATTGCATTATTATCCTTATCAATGCGCTTTACGTACACCGGTGTACCAACTGACACACCGAGCCCTGAGCGCTGGCCGATTGTATAATGGATGAGACCTTTGTGTCTCCCAACGACTCTGCCTCTGTATATTATGTCCCCCTCTCTGTCGATCTCATCCTCGATTCGTCTTTTCTGTACGTCTTTTGCATCGTAGCTCTTAAGGTACTCTATGTATTTACCTTCAGGGATGAAACAGATGTCCTGGCTGTCCTTCTTCTCAGCAACGTTTAGGTTCTCCTTACGTAGGATTTTTCTCACCTCCTCCTTTGACTCGAATGTGCCAAGTGGAAAGATGAGTCTCTTTAGGTACTCTTTTTTAAACGGATATAAAAAGTAACTCTGGTCTCGCCTCAAATCCTTAGCCTCAAGCAGGTGATACTTTCCGCCATCACTGATGATACGCGCGTAATGCCCTGTGGAGAGGTATGAACAGCCAAGCTCATCCGCTCGCTTTAAAAGCGCTCTACTCTTTATGTACTTGTTGCATTCAACGCAGGGGTTTGGAGTTTTAAGACTAAGATATGAATCCACAAGGTAGTCTGTGACTCTACATCTGAACTCTGAGCGTAAATCGAGCACCTCGTATTTTACTCCAAGACGTTTTGCAATAGACCTTGCGCTTTCAATATCTCCTTCCTGCCCCTTATCGCGTAGGAGCATTGTAAGTCCTATTACATCATAACCGCGCTCTTTTAAAAGGATGAGTGATGCGGATGAATCCACGCCGCCTGATAGAGCTACAAGCACTTTCTCTTTTGCCATAGAAATTATTATACGACAAAACCAAGTCAACAGTGCAGATTATCCGTAAAATTTCAATTTTTTGGACATTTTGTACAGAAATTTCCAAATTCTACGAATCGTAGAGTTAAATTTTACCCCCATAGATTGATACGAATAGCAAAATAGAGAGGATTTTTTTTTTTGGATAATTGTTTTTATTTATTCTACTAGTCAAAAAAGTTAAATTATGTTTGAGAAAATTCGAGGCAAACGTTTTTTCTCGCAATTAGGAGATATTATGAAACGTTTTTCAAAACACAACATTCTTGCAATATCGATAGTAATTACACTTTTAAGTGTAAATGCATGTAAAATCATTCCAGACACAAGCCTTGATTCAAACGTGGCTAAGGATGTAGTTTTCGAAACAAGACCAAAGACGGTTACAAACCTAGTTGTCCCAAACGTACAGACTAGTAAAAATGAGGATATAAAGCTATCTTGGGGCTACGTGGATGACGCAGACGGTTACTTTGTGTATTACCAAAAGGCTAACGATTATGTTATGGGCAAAGACCCAAAGCTTAAAACTTTCTACAGCCCTGATGATACAATCTGTACTTTTTCCAATCATGAGCTTGAGAGCGCAGAGCGTTATGTATTCAAAGTAAGATCGTACAAGATCCTCAACGGTAAGGTGATTGAAGGCAAAGACTCTGAATATGTTGAGTGCGCAACGCTTCCAAACTTTGAAATAGAGACATCAAAGCAAAACAACAAGATCACGATCCACTTTGCAACATCAGAAAGAAGCTCAGTGCTTAGATCAGGCGAAGACATTTACAATCCTGAGTTTGTCCTTTACACATCGGACCCTTCACTCTTTAACTCAACAAGCGCTCTTCCAATGACGTATGCATTATCATCAGAATCTGACCTTGTATACGTAACAACAACAACGGATTCAGAGGTCACAACGGATAACGAGGTACGCTCAAACTCAGCTCCTCGCTTCCAGTCAGAGATGAACGTATTAAAGAATAATCTCAACCAGGTTACCACAATGGAATCTGTACAGAATTCTGTGAAAGAAGTTGAGGTTATAAACCCACCTGTATACAATCCAAGTAAGATTAAAGAAAGCGATCCTACTAAAGGAAAGAAAGGCGAAATTACACTTAAATTTGTCGCATCGCCTATCAACGAGGGTGTGGAAGACGCAGACGGCGTTGAGGGTGTAGAACAGTACTTTGACATCATAAGAACCAACATGGGTAGCGGTGAAAAGAAGACGATCACTAATCACAAGACGTTCCCCGCTTCAATCAATGATGGAACAGTTGTACAAAACGACGAGTATTCCTACAGCATTATAGACAGGGATGTTGAGTCAAACAACGATTATACCTATTCAATCACACCGTGGTACATGATCAAGAAAAGAACAGCAACAATGTGGTACGAAGGGCTTGAGAGCCACGAAACAGAAGTTACTTATCCCCGCTCAACGCCAACGAGCGTGAGTGCAGAACAGATTCTTCCTGAAAACAACGATGAACTTCCTGATCACTCAAAGAACAAGTTTGTAAACGATGATGGCAGTGTAACATACAAGGTGAGAGTATCATTTACCCTTCCACATACTGAGGAGGATACACGCTTTAACATTCACCGCCTTGCATTTGCTCCCCTTTCATCAACACCAACTGACACAATCATCAAGGAGGATGCGACAGCTTTAGATAACAGCACAGAGGACAACATAACAATCACATCTGAGGATGATAAAGGCAAGTGGGAGTTCAGATACTATGTGATTCCTCAGGATGAGGACAACAATGAAACAAGTGCATCTGACAAAACTATAATCTATGCTGATAACAAGATTGAGACCACTCCATCAATTAAACATGTTGAGTTTATTTCAAACCTCGTAGCCTCACCTACAAGTGAAAATGCAGGCAAAATCACACTAAAATGGGATGCAATAACAGATGAAGCTCTTAAGGCAATCAGCCAGGATATGTCGCTTTCAAACATCAAATATTCAGTAAAGAGAACAGCATCAACCCTTGATGGATATCAGACGATTGGAGACAACATTGAATCATCAGAAACTACATTTGATGATATTAACCTTGGCGATGGAAGGAAGTATTTCTACATCGTAGATGCAGTTTACAGAGATGAAACCTCACTCTATAACGGCCAGAGCACACAGTTAAAGCTAGACAACATTGAGACTCTTTCAAACGTAAAGAGCCTCAATGCAACTGAGGGCGCATCAAAAGACTTTATTAAGATCACATACGAGCCTGTTCTTGACGCATCATCATACGTACTTGAATATAGCGATGATGAGAACACATGGACAGAAGTTAGCGATGATGACCTTGAAGATTCAAGCTACAGCGACGGTGTTCTTTACTTTAAAAAGGATAGAGGCACTGCCCTTGCAGGAAAAACATACTTCTTCCGCATCAAGAGCGTGGATGCAAACGGCATCAGCGTTGGTACATGGTGTAACATCAACAATAACGGCGAAAAGTCAAAGGGTAGCCTCTTTGGTTTATACGGCTTTACACTTACATCACCATCCTTGAGCGGCAACGTGCTTCAAAACGACATCACAATCACATGGAGCGAGGTAAAAGGTGCAACAAAGTATGAGGTTGCGGTGTTTAAGAACTCAGATTACACTGGTAACATCTACTCAAAGAGCACAACTGATATAAGCTTTACCTTTAACTCAACATCTGTAAACGACAGCATGTTTATAGACGGCTACTCACTTTCAAGGGATTACTACTTCTCTGTAACTCCAGTGAACGCAAGCGAGAAGTTAAGCGATAATATCCTGACAAAAACAAGCGGTCACTGGCTTAACCCTCCAAGAAACATCAAGGCATCAAAGTCTACTCATAAGGACTTTATTGTGGTCTCATGGGATTCAGTTGAGGATGCAGACGGCTATAATGTATACAAAAGAGTGAAGGGATCAAAAGAGTGGACTGACCTTGCATACATAAGCCAGAGCTCAGCTCCAATGTATGAGGATCTTGATGTTAAGATGTCAACAGAGTACGAGTACACAGTATCATCAACCGTAGAGACAACAAATATTAAAAGTGCGCAACAGACATACTTTGAAGACTCAGAGAGCTCAAAACTTAACACAGGATGCGTTCTCTCTCCTCCTTCAGAGATTGGAATTACAGATGAGTCAAACGGAATATTCTCAGTTAGATTCAAGCCAAGCCTTGCTGTGGATGGATATGAAATAGCAACAACGCTTGGAACATACACTATCACTCAATCTGACATCGAAAACGCGAGCAGGAATGCAAACAGCTACAATAAAGGCGACATAAAAGTGACATACGGCGCTGATGGCACCATCAACAGAATCACATATTACATTGAGCGCCCTGTTATTGTAAGTAGCCCTCTTGTCGAAGTGAGCATAGGTGCATTTAAGAATACAGAGAGCACAAAACGCTTTTCAACAATCAGGAAATCTAAACACAAGGCAATCCTTACAAACATAGAAGTTGTTAACCTTGTGAACACCACGCTTACAAATCTTATCAAGGACTTTGACAAGAATATTGCAGATGGCGACTGGTGGGGCCATAATTTTGGTGATTCAGTCAACCCATCATATAAAGAGGGCGATAAAAATGGCGATTATTATATTCAGACTGAACAATCTGAAGGCTTGGGTTGGAGTAAGAACGATGGATGCATTCAGCTAGGTTATACTTCTAAAAGCAACGATGATCCTTCTAAATACTACTATGATAAAAATACTCTCGTAGGGCTCGCCACTACAACAAGCATCAATCTAACATCAAAAAATGGCGGTGCTGCAGGATACCTTGGATACGATCCACTCAACATCATCGGGAACAATAACACAAGCTTTATAACAGCTATACTTCCATACGACATGGGAACTGCAACGATTCAGTATGACCACATTAAGGCTGACGGATCGAACGGGGGTAAGTACATAGTGACATTCAACGGTAATAGATCAGAAGTTACACCTAGTCAGGTTCACGAAAGCGTTAGAGCATTCATCTAATGTAAGTACTCCTCTATAAAGAGAGTTTGAATATGAAGAGATTAGTAAAGTTGTTTTTAGTTTTAATATGTATCACCTCCTGTAATTTTGGTCTCTACAACCAAGGAGGTATAAACTACAACACCTCATCCTCATCATCATCCTTATCATCTCAGGTTACACTTGATGAGAACAAACAGGTTGTTAATGTAATTGGCTCTGAGGGGCTCTACACTGACAAGGTGAGAATCTCGTGGGATAAGATGAAGGGTGCTGACATCTACATTGTGGAGAGGTACAATCTTAAATCGAGAATCAAGCCTGACAGAAATACGCTTATGAACATAAACGTAGGCTCTGAATACAAGGATAACTGGATGAATATTGGAGAAACCATAGACACCGCATTTATTGATGATGCAAACCTTGATAAGACCACGTATTATGCATACAGGGTTACGGCAAAGTCACTCTCATCAAAAAAGACGTCAAAGGTGTCAAATCCTGTGCTTGCTGCGTTCCTCACTCCCCCAAATGATATGGAAGTATCAAAGGGTCAGTTTGAAGATAAGATTGAGGTTACCTTTACAGAAACACCTGGCGCTAACGCATACGAGCTCTATGTGAGTACTGATGGTACATTTCAGTCAAACTCACAGCCGATTGCTACAATTCCAAACTACTCAAGCCGTGAGATGGCAAAATACGAGTATAAGCTTAAGAAGGAAGATCCTAACCTTGGAAAGCAACTCTACTTTGCGTTAAAGTCCGTATCATCGGGCAATAATCCTGAAAAGACAGATTTTTCTGAATCGAAAACAGGCTTTACATACACGCCGGGAGCACCTCAGCAGCCTGACGTTACGTCGAATAAAGGTGAGGATACAAAAACTATCAGGATCTCATTTAAAGAGTCTCAAAATAGCGATGGAGAAACCTCGTATGTAATTCTCAGAAGCATCTCGGGAGGAGCAGAAACCGAAGTTGCAAAAGGCGATGAGGTACTTTTTGATGAAGGCGCTGGAGAGTATTACTATGAAGATACAAATGTTGAGTCAAATTCCATGTACACATACAGCGTTTACGGCACAAATAGCTATGGGCCGGGGCAGGCAATGAGCATAAATGCATACCTCTTCTCTCCTGTTCAAAGCGTTACATTAACGCCAAATAGGAGCGATGATAACTTTGGTTACTCTCTTAATATTGTTCCACCTCTTGGATACAGCGATGAGATTACCTGGGAATATGAAATCACAAATACCTACAACGACAGTACTACATATTCAACAACTGTTATCCATAATGGTGAGCTTCCATTCTATCCTATGGAAAAGACAGAACAGACGACAGGTGAAATCAGAACAGTTAGCGTTAAGGTTATACGTAAGAATACAGACATAAAGACTAAAGAAGTCAGAGCCGAAGTTAAGGGCGTTCCTGAAGTTCCAGTAAGCTTTACGGGCTCTAAAAACGTGTATGACTCAAGCGTTGGCGCAAACAAGGAGTGCCCTGGTGACTCTTGCGATGGATACAAATACGGTGATAAAAAGCAGTACTGCACATGCCTAGGCGTGTATCCTATAATCCTAAGATGGGCAGCGTCTAAGGATGCTGCGAACTACAGGATTGAGAAGTATTCATCGAATGACTTCACTCCTTCCTCATTAATTGATGAAATTATTGTGAACGATGATGTAAGGTACAATGACAAGCGTATCTCAATCGGAAAGAAGTACAGCTACCGCCTCTATGCAGAGGATGCACTTGGGCGCTCTAAAGGACACATGGAGGTTAAAGACTCATACGGTGCGATTACTGCACGCCAATTTGCATCAGAGTTCGAAAGGCACATTGCTAAGCCATGGGAGTTCCAGGATGAACACCCTGACTACAGAAACGGTGGTTCTAAGGGCAAGATCTGGAGCTTAATCAGACAGCAAGGTACAGGATCACTGGGAAGCGGAGAAGCAACAGATGATTTCCTTCACGGTAAGGTGTCGTATAACGCATCTCTCTCAGGAGTGTCAGGCAGCCTCAAATTCAGATACACAGAAGGCTTTGGCGAGAAGGAATACATCCACATCCCAACAAGGTATGAGATGGACAACATGAGACCTGCAGATACTCCTGCAGATACTGAAGATGCATCTACAGTAAAGCACACGTGGAGCACTCTTGAGACGCCTCAGGGATACAACTCCACTGTTGGAATGAGCGGAAGCGGTGACTATGTTCCACTTAACAATCAGACGTTCTATATCTCAGGATGGTATGGCGATAACGAAATCAACATGGCAAACATCAACACTACAAACTACGCTCTCTCTGGCACAATGAAGGTTACAATGAGGTACAATACGCTTGATGGAAAGGTCATTAAGGTTGAGGACTCTACTATCCCTCCTCTCTCATATAAGGTGGTAAACTGATGAAGAAGCTTATAAAAAATTTGATGATATTAACAACCCTGACTCTCTCTCTTATGCTTATCTCATGTGAGCTCACAACATCGATTCCTAACATCATAACAGGACGGTGGGTAAACACAGTGGATGGAATCACGATGCACCTATTCAACATCAAACCAGACGGCTCGTATAACCACACAAAGTACAACGAAAGCGAAATGGATACCGTGGTGTTTGAAGGCAAATACAGCGTAAAATACAACTCTTTTGAGATAGTATCAGCAACAGGAACGCTTGAAATTGACGGCAAACAAAGCACACCTTATGACATCGAGAATGAGACGTACCGCTTCTCATTCAGTGCAGATAGCTACAACGGCCCTCTAAACCTTAAACTTGTGGGTACAAAGGGCGATGTAATCGAGCTTACATACATCCCTGGAGGTGCGATATGAGAAAATATCTTTCAATACTTTTTTCACTTCTTCTCCTTCCACTCTCTGTGTTTGCTAACAGAGTTGTGGATTATATTGTCGTTCCTTGCATTCCATATGTTTATGAGGATGTCGTTACGGTTGATGACTCTACTGTTGATGAGAGTATTGCTACGGTTGAAGACTTTACTGTTAGTGAGGATGTCGTTGCAGTTGATGACTTGACTGTTTCTGAGGATGTAGCTAAAGTTGATGACTTTACTGTTAGTGAGAACGTTGCTACAGTTGACGACTTTTCTGTTTCTGAAGATGTAGCTACAGTCGATGACTTTACTGTTAGTGAGAACGTTGCTACAGTTGACGCCTTTACTGTTAGTGAAGATGTAATTACAATTGATGACTTTACTGTTAGTGAGAATGTATGTGCGATTGAAGACTTTACTGTTAGTGAGGATATCACTACGGTTGATGACTTTACTGTTAGTGAGAATGTTGTTGCAGTTGAAGACTTGACTGTTAGCGAGGATGTAGCTACAGTTGAAGACTTTAATGTTAGTGAGAAAGTAGTTGCAGTTGAAGACTTTAATGTTAGTGAGGACGTTGTTAAGGTTGATGACTCTACTGTTGATGAGAATGTTGTTAGTAACACAGATGCTACAAACATTACAACTACACCTGATGCTACAACAGACGACGACAGTTACAAATTCTTTGTGGATGGATACTTTGCACCCCTAGCGAGGATTGCTCGTAAAAATACATTCGCAGTTGGAGGAAGGGCAAGCGTTGACTTTCATTTTGTTAAGGAATTTTCGCTTGGCTACTACATCCACGGTGAGTACTACCTCTCGCCTCTTGGATCAAGAACTGGACGCCTTGTAGGGCTTGAAACTGAGCTTGAGACGGGGCTTAACATCACCTTCCCTATCTTTGAGCGTGGTAACTTTAAGTTTAAGCTTGGAACGGATGTAGGCTATTACATGCAGTATCTTCAGTACGAGAGCATGATTTCGACAAAGACTCACCTTTCATACAACGGCCTTATGTTACGCCCAACGTTCACAATACAGTTTACGCATCTCTGGGGCATGCCTATAGGTCTCTCGTTCTACTACCAGGTTACAGCGATTATTCCATACAACGACTACAACGGCTTTGGAATGTACATACAGCTCTGATTTCATCACAAAGTGCTGCCATTATATGATATAATATGTATGATGGAAATAGTATTTTTTGATCAGCTTAATGAGCGTGAGGATGCGCTAAATCTTAAGGACTTCATAGACGTTCGCTTTAGAAGCGACAGCAGTGACGCACTTGAGAGGCGCATTAATCGTATCGCCGGGGAGGATAACATCAGTGCAGTCGTTAGGAATGATAATAAGACTGTTGCAGCCTTCATTGGCAGCACAAACACATGGAGCGGACTTAAAACTATATTTTCAAACGGCATTTTAATTAGTAAATCCATAGATGAGAAGGAATGGAACAAGTACCTCAATCCCCTACTTGATAAATGCATTAAAAACGCAAAAGAGCTTGAGTATAAAAAATTCCTTATAGAAACTGATGAAAACAATACGTATTTAAAATCGCTTCTCTCAGGCCTTAATGAAATCCATAGGCGCGTACTATTGAACTACTCTGTATCGAAGGCTGACCTTCTTGAAAACACAAAGGGCGCAATAAAAAAAATAGAACGTCACGACTTTAAGATCACAAAGGGTGATGTGAACAACCTAAAGCCATACATCGGCTTTATGGATACTCGCCCAGGCTGGCTCTCGTCAAACGCATCAATGAACGATAAGGCTGGCGATGTGCTCATCACTGTGCGTACATCATTTGATACTATCAGCGCGATTGCTGTATTCAATCCAGAGACTGGCATTATCTCACGAATTGCAACAAGTCCGCTCTCACGCCTACACGGTTTTGCATCAGCCCTTCTTGAGTACATTGCTGAGCACTCAAAAACTGATAAACTCATTATCGTTGATATAAACAGGAAGAATGTCGATGCTGATGAATTCTTGAAAAAGCGTGGTTTTGCACCCTCCACAGTTAAGGATGAGGTTGCATTCGAGCTCTAACCAGGTTTAATAATCTAATTATTACCAACATTCTTAGCGATTCTGTAATTTCTGTACAATTTGTTCAAAAACGCTTTCTGATGATGATGCCGATGAGATCACATAGATGCTGCTGTATTTATAGAAATGTTCGCTAACATCGTCTGATGACTCAACTATGAAGGCATCCTTGCCCTTATCTTTTGCTATCCTTGTAAGCTCGTTTGCATTTGATGAGTGATTTGATCCTACCACGATTAACGCATCGACATCATCTATGTGGTTAATAACATCCCTCTGGCGGTTAAGGCAATCCTTACAGATTTCACTCTTTACATCAACGCTATCAAAGTGTTCATTTAGCGTTTCTATGAATTCAAGTGCTATTTTTCTTGGGAAGGTAGTCTGAGTGTGTACAACGACGGATTGTGCATCCTTATGATTTTTTATAAATGCATCAAGGTCTCCCTTGCTTTGGATAATGTTAAGTTTTTCATCGCTTATATTGTTAATAAGCGTTACAACCTCGCTATGGGTTATGTTCTTTACGAATAGTACTACACACGCGCCGTCTTTTACGTCTTTACTAATATCGCTCTTACGTTTACTAACAACGGGGCATGTTCCATCAATTACATCTTTAAAATTTTTGTTGAATAAATTTATAGCGTCATCCGTAGCGCCATGTGCTGCAATCAGAAGAGATGATTTACTATCCCCTCGTGTAATTTCACCGATGATCTTAACGCCCCTGTCTTCGCAGCTTTTTTGCACGAGCGTATTATGTACAATCTCACCTGTTAAAAAAACGGGGCTTCCACCCATCAAAGCCTCATCGAGAAGCTTTAATGAGCGTTTAACCCCATTACAAAATCCAGAATGTTTGGATGTTATAACCTGCATTAATTGTTCTTAGTCTTAAGCTTGATCTTCATAGGATCGAACTGTGGATTCTTGATCTTAGAGAACAATCTTAGGATGTTTGGTGATACGAAGTTTGCAGAGTATAGTCCAATTAGGATGCCTACGATCAAGCATACTGCAAACATTCTGATTTCAGATGATACAGCGATTGCCACAGGTAACACTGCAACGATTGTTGTAAATGATGAGAACAGTGTTCTCTTTAAACTCTGAGTTACTGAACGCTCAACTATCTCATTGAAATCACCCTTGCCGTTTGAGAGCTGAATGTTCTCTCTCACCCTGTCAAAGATAACGATTGTATTGTTAATCGAGTAACCGATGATCGTAAGAATTGCAGCAATGGTTACTGATGAAATCTCAATGCGTGTAAACGACACGAATGCGAGTAAGATCGCCACGTCGTGTAGGAGTGCAAGCACTGACGAGATTGCGTATGAGAGTCTAAATCTAATCCAGATGTAGATAAGCATGAATATAAGTGCAACTGCGATTCCGATCAAGCTGCCTCTAATGAGGGATGATGAGAACTTAGCACCGATGAAGTTCTCTGCAATTACGCTGACCTTACCCTCACCGAACTTTTCAGAAAGGGCTTTGAGCATATTTTCAGATACGGTCTCTCTTGCGCTCTGATCGTCTGCTGATGTCTTTATGATGAATACGCCGTTGTTGCTATCGCCTCTGTTCTGAACAGAGTATGATGAGTCGAGTGCGCCTCTTACCTCATCGATTCTGACCGCATCTCTTCCACTCTGGTCGATTTCAACTGTAGCCATGTATCCTGACTCAAAGTCGATACCGAGGTTGAATCCCCCCTTGACGCCGAAGAATACAGCACCAACGATGAAGAACACGCTTGAAATCACGATTACAGCATATCCCATCTTTCTTACAGGAACTACCTTCTTTCCTTCCCATGCGCTAGTCTGAAGTGCCTCTTCTGAGAGCATATGAATACGTCCGATATGGATGCGGCCGTGTTTGCGACTCGTGACAAATAGGTCGATAAGCATATGCATCACAAATAGCATAGTGAATAGTGAACATACGATACCTACAGCAAGTGTATTTGCAAATCCCTTAACCTGAGCAGATCCGAGGAACGAAAGCACTATTGCTGCGATCATTGTTGTGATGTTTGCATCAAGAAGCGTCCATGTAGCTCTTGAGAATGCTGTGTTGATTGCATTCTTTGTATCCTTACCAGTCTGGAGCTCTTCCTTGATTCGCTCGAATATGATGATTGCAGAGTCAACCGACATTCCAAGCGTTAAGATCAAACCTGCTATGGATGTAAGCGTGAGCGTAAAGCCAAGCGCTGATAGTACTGCGATAATCAAGTAAACGTCCAATACGAGCATAAATGATGCAAGGAGTCCTGGAAGTCTGTAGTAGATAATTAGGAACAATATGATGATACAAAGACCGATTGATAGTGCGATGAGAGCCATGCGTATAGCATCTTCACCAAGTGATGCACCAACCCTTTCCTCTGACGCTATAGATAGCTCAATTGGGAACGATGTTGTCTGGAGTACCACCTTAAGGTCTTCAGCTTCCTTCTCTGAGAAACCTGTAACCTGAACGTTTGTAGAAAGTGCCTGCTGAATAGTTGCGATGCTCTTGATCTTTCCATCCATTACTACAGCAAGTGGGCCTTTAACGTTCTTTGATGTAAGCTCATAGAACAAGTCACCGCCCTGACTGTTGAGGTGGAATGCAACCACAGGCTGATTTGAATACTGATCCTTCTGAACTTCAACAGATGTGATGTAAGATGCATCCATAGTCTCGGCATCATCGATTACAGCACATGGATAGTCTTCTCTTAACACCTCAAGTCCATATTCATCATTGACATAGTAAGGAGCTGCTGTGAAGCCTTCCTTGATGAACGATGGCTGTATGAACTTACCGTTTTCGTCGAACAGCTCTGAGTAGTGTTCGTCCTTCCATCTTAGCAATTCCTCAGTCTGCTCCTGGTTCACTATGGCAAACTTGAGACTTCCCTGACCTCTGATGAATCCCTGAACTCTCTCAGGGTCTACGTTTCCCGGCACCTCAACAAGGATCTGGTCGTTACCCTGACGTCTGATTTCAGCCTCACTCACGCCGTACTGGTCAATGCGTGTGCGTAGGATTTCGATGTCCTGGTCGATTGCGCTTGAGGTCTCATCACCGGATGGTGTGTGTTCAAGGCGTCGCTCGAGGCTGTCTATATCGCCCTCAAGCAACACTGACATACCACCGCGGAGGTCAAGACCGAGCTTTAATGCCTTTGCACTTGTGCTTTTAAGGTTGAGGTAGTAGGTTCTGTAGTAATCCTCAAATGCTCTTACTGCGCTCTCCTCGCTCTCAAATGCACCAAGGATTGCCTCTGAAGTCCACTTTGATGGAAGAACGTCTTTGCCTGCACTCTTGTATGCATCCTTTGCCTTTGATACCTGCATTGGGAAAGAATCGGATAGATCCTCATCCGTTCCGATCTTTGCCTTGATAGCGCTGATATCCTTAAGGGCTGCACTATGAAGCTTATCCCTCAATACAGAGAGGCTTGATGATGATGTTGTTCTATCCTCTTCTGTTGTTAGTGTATACCACTTTAATGTTGGGAATAAAAGCCATGCGCATAGTGCAATAGCTAGGATTGTAATCAATATTCGTTCAATCTTATTCATTGCCTTTCTTCTCGTTTTCTTCTGGTTTTACTTCCGTTTTTACTTCTGTTGCGCTTTCAGTATTATCTTCTTTTTTCTCTTCGTGCTTTTCATCGTGCACCTCTTCGCCCTTTCGGTGTGGCTTTACTGAGATGTTCACATCGTCTTTGTTAACACTCTTTGCGTTCTTTGATGATTGAGCGGAAGGTTTTGCGTTTAAGACTTCAGCAATTGCGCCTTTTGCAAATTCAATGCGTGCATCAGAGTCAACCTTGATTATAACTGATGTCTCTTTAACAGCAACTACAGTGCCTCTGATTCCACCTATTGTCTCAACTTTATCACCTTTTTTGATACTTGATAGCATGTTTTTCTTCTGCTTATCTTTCTTTCTCTGTGGGATAATCATCAAGAGGATTAATGCTGCAAAGACTAGAATCATTGGGAGGAAATTACCCAAAAGACTGCCGCTTGATGATGATGTTTGTGTTGTTGACTGTACAGCACCGCCACCCATTAATGAAATAAAATAACTTAACATAATATCTCCTTACTTTTGTTGACTTTTTAATAATCCGACTTCTTTAAACACATCGTGGATGATGTCTGCAGCCTCGTCAATAAGCGCCTCTGTGATGTTTGCCATAAGGCTCACTCTGATTAGGCAGTCATCAGGATCTACAGCCGGTGGGAATACGCAATTGACGAATACTCCTCTTTCGTAGAGCATCTTATTAACTGTTGCCGTTGTGATGGCATCCTTTGATGGAAGTGGAATGATTGGTGTCTGACTCTCTTTGACAATTAAGTCTCTATCCTTAAACGCCTTTCTGCAGTAATCGCCAAGGCTCATGACCCTTTCGGGAAGTTCAGGATGTGACTTTAACACTCTGAGTGCAGCGAGTGCCGCTGCAGTTGCTGATGGAGTTGCACTTGCTGTGAAGATAAACGGACGTGAGTTATGCCTGATGTAGTTGATCACCCTCTCGCTTGCGGCAACGTATCCGCCAAGGGACGCAAGTGACTTTGAAAATGTACCCATGAAGATGTCAACATCGTTCTGTAGGTTGAAGTGCCATGCAGCACCGCGCCCTCCCTTTCCTGTTACACCGAGGGAATGAGCATCATCAACCATAGTTCTTGCGTTGTACTTCTTTGCCAGACGTACAATCTCAGGAAGATTAGCATAGTCGCCTCCCATAGAGAACACGCCGTCTACAACGATGAGCTTTCCTGCATCCTCCGGTATTTTTTTAAGGATGTTCTCAAGATCTTCCATGTCGTTATGCTTGTATCTCTTCATCTCGGCAAACGAAAGTTGACAGCCTGCGTATATCGAAGCATGATCATCCTTGTCGAGAATCAAGTAGTCGTGACGACCTGCGATTGTTGAGAGTATCGCAAGGTTTGAACCATATCCTGTGGAGAACGAAAGCGCCTCCTCTTTGCCTACAAACTCTGCGATTTCCTTTTCTAATATTAGATGTTCATCGAGCGTTCCGTTTAGAAAGCGTGAACCTGAACAGCCTGAACCATATTTATCTATAGCTTCTTTTGCAGCACTGATAACCTCAGGATGTGTGGTAAGTCCGAGGTAGTTATTGCTGCCGAGCATTATGCGTCTTTTGCCTTCCATTACTACCTCAGGCGCCTGACGGGATTCAAGAGTGTGGAAATATGGGTAAATTCCCTTCGCTTTAAACTCGTCTGCCTGAGTATAGTCTAGGCATTTTTGAAATAAATCCATTTTTATATTTTATATTGTTTTTTGTCTTTATTTCAATATAACCCTACAGAGATTTAACAAGGCGTAGTCCACCTTCTCCAAAAGTAAATTGTGTTGTATAAGGTTGAGACAATGATCCACCAATATTATAAGCGCTAAGAGCATTGATGTTATTCCATGATCCACCAACATGATATCGCGAGGTACTATTGCTGATAACATCATCAATACACTCAAACACATTTCCAGTCACATCATAAAGTCCAAGGAGGTTTGGCTTTGCTCCGTTTGGCCTTATAGCCAGGTCGCCATATGCATCGCACCAATATTTTCCAACAGCCTGTGAGCCATAATCTACAGTGTTTTGATGCATTTGCGGATATATAGCATAATCTCGTGCTGTATCGCTGAT
The DNA here is from genome assembly GCA_945910645.1 of uncultured Spirochaetaceae bacterium. Taxonomy (GTDB): domain Bacteria; phylum Spirochaetota; class Spirochaetia; order Sphaerochaetales; family Sphaerochaetaceae; genus UBA9848. The sequence goes on from CAMDZB010000003.1 coordinate 30,899, forward strand.
TGTTGATGGCGTTGAGGTTGGGTCTCCACTGACTCCATCGTAGCGCTGAGCATAGAAACCCTGAGGAAGGGTTACGCCATTGCCCTCAAAAGCATTAAACCCTCTTGGAAGTGGGAATGGGGAGACTGATGCAAAGTATTGATATTCTACACGGGTTGGAAGCCTAAAGCCTGTTGCTCCAGGAACATGCTTAATAGTTCTCATTACATCTTCATCATACACTTTAACCGGTTCGCCACTTAAGGTGCCATCAGCAGTATATGCAAACGTAAGATTTCCGCCCTTTGTTGTGTTATACCACTCCGTCACAGCGTTAGAGAAGATAACAGCATCAATCCATGCTATGCTTGCAGGATCAACAGAACTTTTTCTATTTCCTCTGTTTTCACCTTCATTTAAATATCCAAGATATTCGTTCAAGTCATTATCACGGTTGATGAATCTAAACTCATACCCATTATCCATTGCCCACGCGGTTATAACTTTGAAGAATCCTCCAGTCACTGTGATATCAGCAACAGCAAAGTCACCTTCTATATCCGCAGTTTGTGAAGGTTTTTCAGTATTAGATGAATTTCCTTCTGCTGTCGAAAGTGGCCACTTGATGCCACCCTTGAGCGCAATAAAACTCATAGTTTGGTCAATTGTCCCGTCAGGACAGTGTTCCGTTCTCCATCCACTATAAGCCTTGTTCTGCTCAGCTCTTGTGATTGTAATATCAAGCGCGCTGTTGTAGTAGTCTGTTGAATTGTAGTAGAACTCAAGTGGTGAGAGTGCAAGGTCAACAGTGTCCGTTCCATCTCCTCCCTTAAGGTCACTGTATGGAATCTCAATTGAGACTGTGCCTAAGTTAGAGATGCTTGGCGTTCCTGATATTCTGAGTCTGATTTCGCTCTTGTCTTTGACAGAATCCACAATTGCATATGTGAATGAATCGCGTCCAAGTAGGTCTTCAAGAGGTGCAAACCACTTTTTCACGTCATTTGATGTGAGGTCGTCTCTAAATACAACCTTTGGTGTGATGGATTTGCCTGTGCTGTCTACGCTGTCGAGTGTAATCTTAACATTGATGCTTCCACTCTCGCCTCCGAGTCTATTTCCCACTCTTGCGCCAATTGGATAATACCTTGTGCCTGAGTAGATTGTGGTAACATCTCCATTTGCCTTGTCCTTTTCAATAAGCGTGCTGACTGCAGTTCCTGCGTTCTTGTAGTAGAGAGTTGTTTCGTTTAACATCCACTCGTTATCATCTAGCCTGTTGTTTTGAATGTCATCCTTTGCGATGTTCAACCTGACGCTTTCAACAACGTTCTTTGTGGATACGATCTTGCCTCTTAGGCGTACTGTGATGTAATCGTCTCCTCTGTCTACTATAGATACTGTTGGTTTTCCGTCTGTGTTCTTTAGGAAGTTTGGTGAGTTAAGCAGGTCTTCAAACCAGATGTTGAGTTTTTCTTCTGTTATATCAGAAACAAAGTTAGATATGGTCTCTGATGATACATACTTTTCAAGATCTGATGTTGGATTATTATTGTCATCACGTATGTTCACGTATGGAACAACGCTGAGCCTAATGAGCTGACCGTCGCCGTTGTTAAGGCTGACATGTTCTGTTGCCTCAATTGGCTGATTTTTTGAACCTATACCTTCAATTTCAACTCTATACTTGATCTTCTCCCAGAACGCATTGATTACAACTTTAAGCTCTCTTTGCGTATCATCTTCTAAGTTCTGTAGATATTTGTCTTCTGGTGTGAACTTTGTCACAGGGTTCTCACCAATCACATACATTGTATTGACATCTTCATCGCCATTGTTAAGCTGAGCCTTCCATCCAAGGAGCCTATACCCTTTTGCTGAGACTGAAGGAAGATTGACGGTTGTTGCATTGCTTGACCAAATGGCCTTGGCTGTACCATCAGCCTTGATGCTATATGGTTGACCATCATACTCTGATATAAATGTAGTCTTAAGATCTCCGTTTGCATCTATGATGATTGTTCCAGGATCTTGCTCCTCTTCCCCTTCTACCTTATCTTTTGTATAAAGGAAGCCACCAAACTGGAATGAGCTTACACTTGGAGTCACTGAAATCTCAGGACCAAGCCCGTCGTTTTCAACGTATCCTCTGTTGAATGTGACCCTCAATTCCTTTTTAATCGGTGTGATATGATTCATTGCTATTGCTTGTTTACCTTCAGGATCTAATGACCATATTCCACCTACAGTATAATATAGAGCGTTATATGGCAATGAATTTTTCAAGCCTGTGTAATTATCACCATCAAGATTAATTTTGTATGTGTTTGGCTTCCATGATGCAACGAGTGTTACATTGCTTTTGGGGTAATATTGGTTAAATAGCGCGTCAATTTTTGTTCTCTCAGCTACACCTATGAGCGTTTGCCCTTCCATCCATCCTAGGAATTCATAGCCATCCCTCTTAAGATATGGAAGCTTAATCGTATTATTTTCTCTGTCTATATACCACACAGCAATAGCAGCACTATCCTTCTCTATAGCTGCCTTTGTATTCATTAAAGCATTGCCAAATTCATCAAGAATAACTGTTCTGTCCTTATCGTCTGCTACTGCGTTAAAGTTCTTACCTGTTCCGCGATAGTTAATTTTAATTGGATCAGCCATGTCGTATGATTCAACGCCATCGTAGTACCCACGGAAGGTGTAAGCAAAGGTAGCTGTGTCGTTCTGAGGTGTAGTCTCACCTTCGATTTCAACATATTCTGCGCCTGCAACCCCGCCTTTTGGATATGAAAATGTTACTGTGTATTCCTTTTTAGGAACGGCAATTGATGTGAGTGTGCTGCCATCTGCTCTCATCCATGGCGAGCCTGTCTCATCTGATGCACTGAAGTTTGTGTCGTAGTAGATATACGTTGATTCGCCTGCTGTGTCTGTGGCTCCATTGTTGTTCAGCGTCAATGCATGTTTATCAATAAGCTTTTGCCATTTTGCAGCAAGAGTTACATCCCCTTCAAGGTCCTTTCTCTTTCCGTTTTCATCAGGAGGATATGTGCCATTAATCACAGTTTCTGTTGTATCTCCAACCTCATACCATCCCAGGAATGCAAAGCCGAATGCTTCTGGAGTTTTGAGTGAGATAGGTGCGCTTTGGGCTGTCCACATTGCGCTGACTGTTAGATCCTTTGAGAGCGTTGCGCCCTGCTTGATCTTGCCGTCAGATTCAACATAGCCGTCGTATCTGTTGAAGTTGTAGACGTACTTGTCGTCCTTTGGTGGATTTACAACCGATATATCGCTGAGTTTCTTTGGATTTGTGTCGTATTTGATTGTGTATTCTCTCTTTGGAGGTGTGATGTGTGTTAACTGTTCATCCTTTTCCTTTGTGTTGTACCACTTGTTGTCCTTTACGCTGTAGTAGATCTCAGTATCGCCTTCTGTTGTGCCCTTGTTTGAATCAAGCGTGAGCGTGTATACGTGATTGTCATCCCATCTTGCGTAGAGCGTTGTTTCTACGCTCGTTGGCTTGAATTTCCTGTAGTTCGGATCTGCTGCGTTGGATGCATAGATAATGGTTGAGGTTGGATCTGTAGACCAACCTAAGAATTCCATATCTTTATCGGTTGTTTCTAAGATGTACTTAGGGTCTGATAGATCAATTGAATCTATATCGGTGCCTTTAATAGTCATATTGCTCCAGGTTGCACTCACCTTCGTGTTTTTTAAAATCCTTGCCTGATTATCTATGTAACCAGAATTATCAATGATATCACCGTAGCCATCGAATTTGTGACTAAAGGTAACATCTAAAGGCGTATTACCATAAGTGGTTACAAACTTAACCTTGTACTCTTTTTTTGGTACTGGGACGTCTTGAATGTAGTCGTAACCTGTAGGCTCGCTATACCAAAGTCCATCTGTTGCGTTGAAGTAAATCTCTTTTACATCCTGAGTGGTTGCACCACTTCCATCTAGCGTTAGGGAATACATTATGCCACTTGCGTTGCTACAAGCTGAGAACGAAAGCAGGATTACTACGAATAAAATTGAAAATATCAATGTGAATTTTTGTTTGTTATTCTTGAAAAATTTTAGCATAGCATACCCCTAAATTTTTATTATATATATAATAATGCCAAAAATCAAACACCACGTTATTCTGAAATTGTCAAGCGCTCTATGGATACGCATTTACCTGTGACCTTATCAATTTCCACCTTTACGCCCATCATAACGGCATCTGTATCAGACGGTGTGATTTTTATTGGAAGGCATTCACGTGACTTTCTGATCGAGAGCTCAATATCCCCTCCAATCACCGAGTGCTTTGCTCCGCACATGCCAACGTCTGTGATATATCCAGTGCCATCGAGTATCTTCTCATCCATGGTCTGAACGTGTGTGTGAGTGCCGCAAATTGCGCTCACCTTACCGCGTGAATACATAAAAAGCGCTTCTTTTTCATCCGTATTTTCGCCGTGTACATCGATAAAGATGATAGGCGTAACCTTTGATACGTTCTTTATGATTCTGTCTATTGCCTTAAATGGCGAGTCTACAGCGCCCATAATACCTGAGTGGGTGTGAATGTTACCAACGCCAACCTTTACAGAACCAAGGTCGTATATTCCATACCCAACTCCAGGCGTTCCTGTCTGGAAGTTCTCAGGGCGTAGAAGAGTTGAGGTTGTCTCCAACGTCTTTATGATCTCCTCCCTCTCAAGGCCATGATTACCAAGGGTTACAACGTCAGCCCCTGATGCCTTAAGATCTGCAAAGGTCTTATCGTCTATGCCATAGCCATCTGCTGAATTTTCACCGTTAACTATCACCATATCGGCGTGGTAATCCTGTCTGATCTTTGAAAGAGAAAAGCGGAGGGCTCGCATTCCTGCCCCTCCGCATACGTCTCCGAAAAATAGAATTGTTAGAGTTTGATTATCCTGCATACTCTACAAAACGTCTCTCCCTTGTGAGTGTAACTTTAATCTTTCCAGGATACTTGAGCTCAGCCTTGATTCTGTCTGTAATGCGCTTTGCCAAGTCGTGTGCCTCTTCGTCTGTGACCTTTTCAGGGCTCACTATAACCCTGAGTTCACGGCCTGCCTGGATGGCAAATGCCTTTTCAACTCCGTCTATGCTGAGTGCGATGTTTTCAAGGTTCTCAAGGCGGTTGATGTAGTTCTCTTCACTGTCGTTACGTGCACCGGTTCTTGAAGCTGAAATTTTATCTGCAATCTTTACGATTAGCGCTTCAATGGTCTTTGCAGGCACTTCATCGTGGTGTGATGCAATTGCGTTTACAACTTCGTCGCATTCGCCAAGGTCATGCGCCAACCTAGCTCCATACTCTGCATGCCCTTTCTCGCTCTCATTAGCTGCGCCCTTTCCGATATCGTGAAGAAGTGCTGCCCTCTTTGCAATCTCTGCGTTTGCTCCGAGTTCTGATGCAATCATACCTGCAAGATATGCGCATTCCTTACTATGAAGCAGTACGTTCTGCGAGTAGCTGTAGCGGAAGTGTAGACGCCCGAGTGCACGGATGAGCCCTGCACTCATTGAGCTGAAGCCAAGCTCCATTGCAACTTCCTCGCCCTTTTCAAGCTGTATCTTCTTAACTTCCTTTGTTACCTTGTTTACCACATCCTCGATTCTTGCAGGGTGGATTCGTCCATCGCTTACGAGAGTCTCTAGCGTGCGTTTTGCAATTTCACGGCGTACAGGATCAAAACAGCTTACTACCACTGCATCAGGCGTATCATCGATCACGATGTCTGCGCCAGTTAGCGTTTCTATTGAGCGGATGTTTCTACCCTCACGGCCTATGATGCGCCCCTTCATCTCATCGGATGGAAGAGATACAGTTGATACTGCTCTGATTCCCGATGCTGTCTCTGACGCTAAGCGCTGCATGCTCTCAAGGATGATGTCGCGCGCTTTACGATCAGCCTCGAGTGTGGCTTCATACTCAATCTTCTTGACGTAGGTGTAAGCGTCTTTTTTAGCCTCGTCTTCGATTAGAGCGATGAGTTCTTCCTTCGCCTGCTCCTTTGTGCAGCCTGCAACGCGCTCCTTCTCTCTGTCTAACTCTACTTTTTGCGAATCAACTTCTGATAGTTTAACGTTTAGCGAATTCTCTTTGTCGCTTAGGGTTTGCTTATATATTTCAAGATCGGCGTTTTTCTTTTCTAAGTTTTCTTCTTTAGCCTGAAGGCGCTTCTCGATATTTTGTAATTCTAGACGAGAACTTCTTACCTCTCTATCTAGTTCGAGACGTTCCTTCTGTATCTCTTCACGACCAGAAATAATAATTTCGTTCTTCTTTATTTCTGCGTCACGAACAGCTTCTTTACTTATTCTAACAGCCTTCTGCTCTGCACTTGTAAGCTTCATTTTGCCATATGTGTAGCGCAAAAGATATCCAATCAAACTTCCTATAAGCAAACAAACGAGTCCTGCTATCCATACAATGGCGTCCATATTGACCTCCGTTTGTTCGTTTTTATTTTATGTAAGTATACTGTAATTTTTGCTATAAATCAATGTAATTTTTATACTAAGATGTCGACTTTTTGTTTTTAATCTCCGATGCTGTAAAGGCGATCAGCATCCCAATTACTCCAACAACTACAGCGCTATCTGAAATGTTAAATGTCGGCCAGTATTCCATGCCTAAAAATCCGTAGAGCTTTACGGATATAAAGTCCACAACGCCATCAGGGCGGATAAACCTGTCGATTAGCGTTCCACATCCGCCTCCAAGGATGAGCGAGAGGAAGTACACTTCAGGTCTATTGAACTTGAACTTTTCACGTCCCCCAACAACAGCATACGCCACAACTATCATCAAAAGAATCGGCACGATGAATATAATAAGGGCGCGCAAAAAGCCATTCAACTCTGACCCTACAGAGAAGCCTGCACCTAGGTTCCTCACGTGGATGAATGTGAGAAAGTCGCCTAGCACTTTTACGCTGTTTTTAGAGTTCGGATACGTCCAAATTGGTATGTTTTTGATCACTAGAAGCTTTGTAATCTGATCTACAATTATAACTGCTATGCTCAAAATTAGAGGCTTATAATCGATACGGTTAATCTTTAAATCCTTCGCTTTCATCTTATTGTCCTGTTGTTTTCGTTGTTCCTCTATTTTTTTTTCATCTATCCTTGTATTACATTCCTGTTGGTATATCAAGAAATGTACAGGTAAGATCCTTTCCTTGAAGGAACTTCATTATGCTCTTAACTCCATACGTCTCTGTAAGGTAATGTCCGCCTGAGATCATGCTCATAGCGCGCTCCTTACATATATGATAGAGTATGTGCTGATGTTCACCTGTGATGTAAACATCGGCATTTTCATCCATCGCAGCATCAAGATCCTCCTCTTCTGCCGCCCCACCTGAGATGATACCAACTCTGTTGATGCCTGAGGTTTTTCCAAACGGCAGTACGAGTAGGTCATTGTCCTTATTAAATCCAAGTGATGCTACAATATCATCTATAGACATTTGTTTAGGTGTGTCCCCCACAACGCCGATTAGGGAACCTCTGAACTCACCGAACATCTTTCTATTCCTAAGTCCAAGCGCATTTGCAAGCTCTGCATTATTACCATACAAAGGATGGGCATCAAGTGGCAAGTGGGCAGCGTAAAGCGCAATGTCGTTCTTAATGAGCGTCTGAATCCTATTAAAATGCGTCCCCTTGATAGCAAGCGGATGCCCCCAGAAGAGTCCGTGGTGTACAAAAAGCATATCAGCTCCCCACTCCTTTGCCTTAGTGATGCTCTCCAATGATGCGTCTACGGCCACTGCTACCCTGTTGATGCAGCTCTTACAGGTGTCAACTTGAACGCCGTTAAGCGAAATGTCTGATTTCTTAAAGTCCTCGAGCAATAGCGTTTTATCTAAAAGTTCATAAAGCTCTTGTTTTTTCATATCTTTACCACCTTATCTGTAGTTACTGGGAATACGGATTCCCGTCCTGAGTCGAATCTGATGTCCATAAGATACCTTTCTTTTAATGGGCGGATGTTGATTACAACACCCTCACCTACGTCGTCTTTTCTAACTCTGTCGCCCTTCTTGAACGGCAGTGTTTTGAGAACCTCCTCGGACACTTCCTTTTTTATGAGGATTGGCGCCTTTTTAAAGCCGTTATTCTCAAGTTCCGATGCCCTTTTAAGGCGCGAGAGTACATCGCTCTTATCTTCCCTATGACTGGCGTTTGATTTGAACGACGACTTGAGGTAGGACGGAATGAGGTCGCTGTCGTTCATTCTTGAGCGGGATGAATTATTCGAGTAACCCTTGTAGCTGTTCGAGTAGCCGTTTGAGTAGCTGTTCGAGTAACCTCTGTAGCCTGAGTCATCGTATGATGAGTACCTTGAGAAGGTGCGCTCATCGTGAAGGTCGTAATACTCCCTATCCATGTCTTTTATGAATACAGACGGGGTTGTAGGCTCAGGGTGACCGAACTTGAAGCGTAGAGCGGAGCTTGTGATGTAAAGGGTATGGCGCGCCCTTGTGATCGCAACGTACATGAGTCGTCTCTCCTCCTCAACGTCATCTGACATCCCCGATGGAAAGAGCCCTTGCTCAACGCCTGTGATGAACACTCTGTCGTATTCAAGCCCTTTAACGCCATGGATTGATGAGAGCGCCACTCCCTCTGTTGCCTTTGTGTCCTGCTGGGATACAAGCGCCATCTGTTCAAGAAGGTCTATAACGCCCTTTTCACCACTTGAATAGTATCCCATCTGCTCAACAAGGTTATCAAGAGCCATTTTATGTGAATCGTTTACGTTGTTCTCCTTCTCATCTTCAAGCGTATAAAAGGCGTAGAGTTTTGAATCTGTAAGGAGCTTGTGAATAGCCTCGATGTTGTTGCCCTTCTTTAATATCTCATGTGATTCCTTAAGCGCTCTGACAAGATCATCCCTTTCGGCACTCGCCTTTGCTGAGAGCTTTTGGAACGATAATGCTTCAAGGACATTGCCGTTAAACGACTTTTCTGCACTCTCAAGAATGCTTTGAAGGGTCTTTTCGCCAATGCCTCGTGATGGGCGCTCCATAACGCGTAGAAATGCAACGCTGTCCTTTGGATTGATCATGAAGGACATGAGAGCAACAGCATCCTTAATATCACGTCTTTCGTAGAACGAGTTACCCCTGATCACGTAGTATGGGATGTTGTTCTCTATGAAGATCTTTTCAAATTCCACGCTCTGTGAGTTCGTGCGGTAAAGTACGGCTGTTGATGAAAAATCCCTGTCTTTTAGTATGGTTTTTGCAACAAATGCGGCCTCTCGTCGTCCATCGTCAAAGTAGTATACGCCTGGGCGCCCTCCCTTATCGTTTCCTGTCCAGAGGCGCTTTTCGTGTCGCGATTTGTTCTTTGAAATCACAGATGAGGCAAGTCCGATTATGTTTCCCGATGAGCGGTAGTTTTCCTCAAGTTTTACAACCTTGGAGCCCTTAAAGTACTCTTGGAATCGAAGGATGTGTTCAACCTCAGAGCCCCTGAAGCCGTAGATGCTCTGATCATCATCCCCTACAACGCAGATTATATTGTTATCGCCAATTAGGCACTTGAGAAGCGCAAACTGTGATGCATTCGTGTCCTGATATTCATCGACGAATATGTGTGTAAATCGTCTTTGTATATCCTTCCTCACAGCTACGTTTGTTGAAAGTAGCGCTGTTGGTAACAAGATAAGCTCAGGAAGGTCTACGTTACCGCTCTCCCTTAGTGCCGCATCGTATGTCTTGAAGTACTCGTGGACATCCGTATGCGAGTCGAAGTAATTCATGTAGGTTTTGACGTTGTAGCCTCGCTCTTTTGCAGCAAAGATGTTCTCTACAATCGGCTTTAAGTCTTTGATCTTCTCATCGGGGTACTTTGTGTGAAGAAGGCTCTTTGCATCCTCAGCGTCGTATATTACAAAGTTTGGATTGATATGAGCCTCATTTGACCATTCGCGTAGGATCATTGCGCCAAAGGAATGGAACGTCTTGATCACCACTTTCTTTGCTCTCTCCTCACCGATGTATCTCTTGAGGCGTTCACGCATCTCTTCTGCAGCCTTATTTGTAAAAGTCACCGCAAGGATGTTGTATGGCCTGATGCCTAGCACTTCTATGTCGTATACGATCTTTGAAATAATAGTTCGCGTCTTTCCGCTTCCTGCACCTGCAAGGATCAATAGCGGTGCATCGTTGATCAATACGGCTTCGCGCTGTTTGTCGTTAAGCGAGAGTGCATCAAGTATCTCGTCTTTGTTGAGCTTGTTATCTTCCTCCACGCTGCACCTTTGCCGAATAGAGCATAATTCCTGTAGCTACAGAGACATTTAGCGAGTCGATGTGTCCATTTGTTGGAATTGTAACGATAAAATCCGAGTTTTCCTTCACAAGCTTATGAAGCCCCTCGCCTTCTCTTCCCATTACGATTGCTGTTCGTTTTTCAAAGCGTACTGTGTTGAGGCTTTCGCCCTCTATGTCAGCCGCGTACACCCAGAAGCCGTGCTTTTTAAGTAGGGCGATAGCTGTGTTGATATTCTCGCCTTCTGCAACCTTAACATAGGATGCGGCTCCTGATGAGATACGCATTACAGTCTCGTTCACTGACGCAGTGCGTGATGGAGGGAGCACAACGATTGATGTTTCAAACTGATCTGCACTCCTAAGTATTGCGCCTAAATTGTGTGGATCTGTAATTCCATCGAGTAAGAGTACGGTATAAACACCTTCATCATCGTCTTTTATGCTCTCGAGGAACTCACGTAGAGATACGTTCTTGTTCTGGCGTGCACCAAATGATGAACTTACCACGCTGAGCACAGCACCCCTATGGTCTGTACTCATTTCATCAAGTGCCTCTCTCATCACCTTCTTTACTATGATTCCTGGTGTACTCTTTGCCTTTCTGATTAAATCTTCGCTGTTTTTTGCATTCTGAACTACAAAAAGAACTGAACCCTTTGGTGCGTTTTCCAACGCCTCCTCAATTGCGTGTGTACCTGTTATATACATCCCTTTAACTTTTCCTTATTCTGATCATTACTTATTCTGATAGTTACTTTGACGGTTTGTTTTTCGAAAAATATGATATTGGAAGCGCGTAAACAATTCCAGCACCATCCCCCTTCATACATTCCATATTCTCAATTCCATCAACTACTTTTTTTTCAACTTGAGATGAGACGATTATCAACAGTATTTCCTTCTCCTTCACAAGCTTATGTCCAAAGAAAACCTCATCCTCTTCTCTTGCTGTTCCCTTACCCTGAAGGATAGTGCCACCCTCAGCTCCAAGGCTTCTTGCCTTCTCCATTATTTCAAGGGCAAATCCTTTGTTGCATATCACCTGGACAAACGAAAGATCATCCATCAAAATTTCCTCCTTATTTAGCACCTCAGACACAGCCTCCCTATCAAGAGGCACAAGCGCACTCTGAAAGTACACCTTCTTTTTTATCTCTTCCTCATGTTCCATATACTCTTCTAGCATCTTCTTATCGACAAGATTGATTAAAACAGCTCTTTCAGGGCCCTCAAATCCTACAAGGCGCCAGAGCATGCTTGTGGCCGCTCCGTTTCCGAATGTGAACGTGCCGCCTGAAAAGCCCAGCTTCTTATACTCATCCATTAGGGTATTTGAGCGTTTCTTTTCGAGAAAAGAGTATAACATTGCAACGTAATTTTTACCCATTGCTTTTTTCCTTTGCCACTCTGCCTTTTACCTTATATGAATATATTATACCCAATACTTCGCAAATGAGGATAGGAAAAGTTACCACCCCTCCTACCACGCCAAAGCCTGAAAGCGATGTTGCGTTTGGTGAGAGATCTGCAATCGTTAACACAAACGGAAGTAGTACAACGCCAGACATCACACCAGCACCTGCCGATCCTGCATCAAATGCGATCCCTACAAAGAGCTTATCTGTGAAGAACATCAGAATCAGTATGAGGGCGTACATTGCAAGGAAGAACCAGCGCGTTGAGAACTGAACATACATTTTAGTTATAAATACGCCCATGGTTAGTGCAAGTCCGAGCCCTATCGCAAGCACGATTAGAATGTGCGAAATTCTACCGTTAAGCTCCTTCTCTATCCCCTTTGCAAGCACAGTAACCGAGGGCTCAAGGAACGCAGAGAGGAAGCCGAATATTACCCCAACTGCCACTGTTAGAACAGGACCTTTATTGTAAAGGCTTTTCGCAACGCTCTCCACAAACGGTACGAATACAACCGTTGCTGATGAAAATATGAGCGCCACCCCCACTAACACAAAGAGGAAACCGAACATCCTTGAGCGAAGCATATAGCCCCTATGCGATAGCATACAAACCTCTGTGATGATGTATAGAATCATGAACGGCAATATGGCTTTAAGCACGCTGAACATACTACTGAGGTACTCACGGGCAATCGAAGCTGACGTTACAGACGGCGCACTTACTGATGATGAAAGCGGTGTGAATACAAGATAGATTGACACTGCAAGTAGCACACCTATGCTTGCAATTCCTGAAAAGCCAAACTTATCCTCAGTCTTGACTCCCTCAAGCTGATCTGAAAAGCTTGATCCTAATACGGTAATGAGCGGAACTGTGATTAGCCCCGTTGCTGCTGCAGAGCTATCGAGCGCTACTCCAAGCGACGCTTCTGATAAAAATGCGCTGATGATAAAGAACAAGACATACATCAACAGTATTGTAAAGCGCATAGGGAGTTTTAAAAACAGCCTCACCACGCCAGAGAGCAAAAACAGTGAACACGAAAGCGACACTATTATGAGCAAAACCGTCTCTGATGATGAGCTTACCGTCTCTACAAACTGACGGGCAAACACCCTAACGCTTGGCTCTGAAAATGTTATTACAAATCCAAGTACAAAGACGTACAGAAACAAAAATGCCTTTGAATGCTTTGTGATGAGATTTTCCGTCAACGATGGAAGTGGATCCTCAAGACCTGCTTTTAGGCCTGGAAAGAATATAGTCATCCCTATGACCATGATTATTGTTGCGAGCGTCAGAGTGAGGCACTCTCTAAAATTGGTCTCTCCGAAAATGACGTTTAGTAATAGAAGTACAATATAAAAAGGAACTACAGAAAAGATCGCATTTTTAAAATGTTTGAACAGTTCCATAGTCCCTCTCTTTATCATTTAATCCACTGTCTGTGGATGATAATTTTATTACTTATGTTTATGTCTGTTTAAGCGTAGCTTCTTCTTTCGCTTATGAGTAGCAATCTTGTGCTTCTTTCGTTTTCTACCGCAGGGCACTTTAGCAATCCTCCTTTAGATAAATCTAGTTGTGATTTAAGTAGTTTAAAGTCGCTTATAATTATCGCAAAACACCGAATTTATTTCAATACCTACACGCTTATAAAATTTGACTTTAGAAATATTTTGCACTCTAATTAAGTGAAAAGGGAGTGTAAATCATGCTTAGCGCTGCAGTTATAACAATATCGGATAAAGGATCAAGGGGTGAGTTGACCATATCGAACTTTCTTTGCCATAAATATTTCTCTCCAAAACAATCAGTCACTCTTCCACAGTCCTGAAAGACTGTTCCAGACAAAATGACCGAAAAAGAGAATTCCCTATTAAAGTTCTTTCACTATCGCTAAAAAATCATCCTTTGTATAACTTCCTTCAACAATTCTGTTTTTATACACCATGAAATACTTAAAATTGTTTCCCGCCTTTGATTCCCATAAACGACCAAGTTCAATTTTATCGGAAGCATCAAGATGGTCTCCTTTTGTTTCCAAGAGGATTATATTGCCGTTTTTTGTTTTTATAATGAAATCTGGATAATGATTAATAAAACCATTTATACAGAAATCTTTCTTTTCTCTGTTTCTTGTCCACCATTCAACATTGTCCATATTTGCAACGGCATTGATAACTTCTAATTCAAATCCGTTTATTTGGTCTTCTTTGTTATAAAGTGACTTATCAATAGCAGGACAAGTTTTAAGAATTGGTTTCTCTAATGGCAGTTTCCATTCACCCAAAGTCTTAATTTTATTTGTAGACAATTCAATTATAAAATTGTTTTTTACATATTCTTTTGAAAGCTGATTGATTTTATTTTTTATAGCCTGAGAATATGAATAATCATTGGAAGCGAGGTCTTCAAATTGAGCATCAGTAAAATCTTCAATAACTCTGTCGATATACTTCTTTATTTCTGCATCCGCAATTGGATACATATTTCCGATGTTTTCAAACAATGTGCTTGCAAAGGCTTCTTTCATGGCAGGTCTTTGTTTTGGATCAGAAAGAAGTCTTAAAAGATGGTCTCTCTGACGGCCATCAACCTGAGAAAATGTTGGAGTATTATCTCTATTTGTTTTACTTAAATCGACTTTATAAATATTAGTTTTACTAAGTGTAAAATCAATATTTGTATCAGCCTTACCTAATTTAAATTCTTCAAGAAGAGTATTTTTATCAAATAAGACAACCTTTTCACTTCCACCAAAAAGGTCTCCCACATTCTCAATTGTGCCGAATTGTGGAAGTATCACAGATGAAGCTGAATCTTTAAATACATCATTTATTCTTGCTTTCATAACTTGATTCTCCATTTCAGTAGGAATATAAATATTTCCTTGTTGTTGATTTTCATCTAATTTTGAAGCTTCTTCGGAAAAGTTTTTGTCTTCCTCTGTTGCCCTTTCCATAATGCTAGAAACATTATCTGAAATACTTTGCATTTCAGGTGACACTGATTGACTATCTATATTTCCCTGATTAGATGTATCTGAAATAACAGAAACTCCAGATGGATTAGATTCCTCAATAATAAAATCAAAATCATCCCTTTTATCTGTTAGATCCAATTCTGGCTGAACTGATTTTGGAGTTGGGATTGAAGGTTGAACAAAGTCTGTTGGATTTGCAACTCTATAATCTTTATCAGTAAAGCCAGCCGCATTCAAACCTTTAACAATCTGATTCATCGTGTTTAAGAAATCATTTGAAGAAGTCAAAACATAACTTAAATTAAGTTCCGAAACAGAATGTCTTCTTGTGTAAGGCAATCGTAAAACACGACCTAAAATCTGTTCAACATCTACTGTAGAAGTCCTATCAGCCAGACTTGCGAGAATATAAGCGAAAGGACAATCCCATCCTTCTTTTAATGCGTTTACAGTAATGATAAAACGAACTTTACATTCAGAATCAGCTAAATTGATTCCATCAAGTTCATTTTTATCTGATGTCTTAATTTTTATCTGCTCTTCTGGAATTCCTTTTTTAAGGAGAATTTGCTTTATCTTATCATAAGTGGTATTTTCTTCACCTTTTTTTGGTTGAGCCTGGAACAAAACTATAGGCCGAATATACGAATCTGTTCCCGCTTTGTAAGAAGCATCCGCCTTAACTTCTAACTGTTTCTGCAAATATATAGCCGTGTTGATTACGCTATGTTTATCATTCTGATTAGAAACGATAACGGGAAGCTTAATCATATTTGCTTTTTTTAATTCAATTGCAGGAACAAAAGAAAGAATGTTACTGTTTTTTCTTGGTGTAGCAGTTAAGTCTAAAACAAGAGAAGGATTTAAATCATTAAGCATCTTTACTGAAAGCTCAGAAGTTGCATTGTGACTTTCATCAACAATTACTACGGGATTTAAAGATTGAAGTATTCTCATTACAGAAATTTCTTCATCCTCTAACTGTTTATCAATCATTGATGAAAGTTTCTGCAAACTACCATTATCCTGATAAACTTTTCTACCTTCTTTATTTGTAGCCCTAAAACTGTCAAAACTCATTACAAAGATGCTCAAGTTTTGACTTACAGATTCTATTGAAATTCCTGCACCATTTAGAAGTTCCATTTTATTATAAACTTCAACCTTGCCTGAAAAATCAATATCTATTTTCTGTCTATAAGGGTGATCTGTATTTTTTAAATTATTTAATGTCTGCTTCAAAATTGCATCCGAAGGAACAAGCCATACTACAGATCTTTTCTTTTCCTTTCCAAAGTGATCAAAAATAACCTTGAGAGAAGAACAAGCTATAAATGTTTTACCACCTGCAGTCGGCACTTTCATACAAACATGAGGGCATCCCTTTACAGAATTATCATACGGTTCTATTGCTTCACCCAATGTAGGAGTCAATGGTGTTCTGTCATGGCATTCCCAGAATTCTGTATATGAATCTTTAATATTCTTTTTTTCTTGAAGAATGTCTAAAAACCTAGAAAGGTCTTGTAAAACAACTGACTGATAAGATTTTAATTCCATAACTTCCCTGCCCTAAAACTTCTGTATTTCTCTTGGAATCTTTTTAAAAATAATATTATGTTCTTTTAAGAATGAATCTGGAAGACGACAAACATCAGCATAAATAATATATTGTTCTGCTTTGGTTTTCATTGTGCTTAAAAAATCATAGTTCAAGCAAGTTTCTTCATTCTTCTTGTAATAAAACCAATATCCCACTTCATGATTTTTTCCTAGGAAATATTCGTTATCGGATTTTTGACTTCCAAACAATTTTGAGTGAGTTTCTGTAAACCAGATATATTCACGAATATTTGAAACATCTACTTTTTCATTTAAAAGACCATCTACAAGCAAAGGCTCTCCAAGTTCATAGAAATTAAAATCGCCCGAAAGGCCCTCGACCTTATTTTTTTCTTTACCATAACCCTTTATTACTCGTTTTACTCTTTCTGCAGTAATTGATTCAGCATAATCATTTAACTCAATAAGAATAAATTTCCTATTCCCTCTATCCAACTTATTTAAATTAAGGAGAGCATGAGCTGTTGTACCAGAACCCGCAAAACTATCAAGTACAACCATATTCTTATCATTAAAAAGGGTCAGAATAAGATTTATTAAGCCAACATTCTTCGGATTTTCAAATGGTATCTTTACTGTTCCAAATATGTCTTTCAATTCTTGACCTGCAGATGTTGTTTTTACATCTAACTTATAATTGACTTCTCTATCATTCACAACGGCCAAATATTCTCGATTTGATACAATACTTTTTATTCGGATTGATGTATTAAAATTTTTTTCATATATTTTTTGATTTTTAAAAACAAGAGCTTTATTATTAAATAGTTCTAGTAATTTTTTTGAAGTATATGTATTTTCAACAAAATTATCCTCATAAAAGGAAATAAATCTTTCAAAACCTTTGTTGATTAAATCTTGGTTTATCGCATCTATTTTATTTTCTTTTTTTATTTTTAAAGATTGAGTTTCTTTATTATAATAAACAGAATAATGTTTATCTGTTGAAAAATCAGTAATTATTTCGTTAAAATCATTTTCACCAACTAGAACTCTTTTCCCACTATTATGAACATATCTACCAGTTTCTTCATCAATAACTAAATCTTTACGGTTTTTGGGAATATTTTCTTCAAAATATAAATTTTCTTTTTCTTTAGCATATATCAATAAATATTCACTACTAACTGATATAAAATTCGAGTTTTTTCTACCTTTCGGATTATTCTCTACAGAGAGATTCCCTATAAAATTTTCAGACCCAAAGATTTCATCACAAATCAATTTTAAATTTGTATGCTCATTATCATCAATGCTTATAAAAATAGCACCATCTTCACTCAAAAGCTTCTGCAAAAGCTTTAGTCTTGGGTACATCATGCAAAGCCATTTGTCATGTCTTGTTAAATCTTCACCTTCCTGACCTACAACTTCGCCAAGCCATTTTTTTATACGAGGATCATTTACATTATCATTATAAACCCACTTTTCTTTTCCGGTATTGTACGGAGGATCAATGTAAATGCACTTTATTTTTCCTTCATATTCAGGGAGAAGAGCTTTTAAAGCTTCAAGATTATCCCCATGAATAATTTTATTTTCAGAATCCTGAGCTTTACCATCAGCCGAAAAAGTATACTGTTTATTTAAGACCTTAAAAGGAACATCAAGATGATGATTAACAACTTTCTTTTTTCCAATCCAATCAAGTGTAGGCATAGTACTTCTTTATCACCTTTTATAAAATTTCATTCAATTATACCATAAATTTTCGTTTTTTTTCTATTAACTACATCCCTCAACCTATCGGCATAAAACTAACTGCCACTTACTTAAAGTAAAGAGTTTAAGTAAAATCTGTTCCCCCATGTAGTCAGACAAGTCCAAAACAGACCAAAATCACTTGAAATTTCGGGAATGTGCGGTTAGAATTTGACTAATTGGTGGAAAACACTCCACTTTTACCTATCTAAATCTATACAAATCTAAATTCTTGTCTTTTTTAAATCCAACCAATTGATATACTTCCTAATGGTTTCTTCACTATTTAAGCATTGTTATGCTTTAACTTTTTCACATTTACATTATAGTATATCTAAATAGTATATCTAATTAGATTTTGCATATCTTAACTATTGCTAACATATCGTGCTTTCATCCACCCATTAAAATGATTGGTTTTCTCGCACGAGGTTCATAACCTTTTTAAGGGAGGTGTATTTCCTCATGAGATTGTCGGCGTGTTTGTTACTTTCCATCAATACAACGAGTACTTTGATGCGATAAAGTAATCAACCATCGTTCCAAATACAACGCCTAGAGAGGCATAGATAAGGCTTGTAGACATCGTGTTGAGACTAGACCACATTGCGGGCTTCTCTGATGCATTTTTGAACGCTTTTGTGCCAATATCAATGGCAAAAAGGCCTAAAGTCACAGTAAGCGCTGTGTAGAACTTACGCATCTCTGACTCTCCAAAGCTGCGATCAATACTCCATTCGGGACGAAGAGTAATCTTATAGTTCATGTTGTCTTCACCATCCGTTATGGAGTTTGAAAGCGGAACGTATCCTAAGGCCGATACGCTGTAGTTAAACGGCGTCTCGAACTTATCAAAGTGGCGTGGAAGAAGGAATTCCTTGTCGTCTATACTGATAACTGCGTTTCTAACCTCCGGCGTGGTGATGAATAGATTCTTGTATTCATGCCTGTAGAGCTCATATTTGATCGTGTTGATCTTGCCCTCTTCAAAGTTCATAGTAAACTCGGATGTTACACGCCCTGGCGATGATATGTTCACCTTGTGCTCGCCCTTGAGTACAACGCCGTTTTCGCCAACAATTTCGTCGTCTATCTTTACAGACACGGCGTAGTCCTTAGGCTCAAGCGAGTAGAGGGCAAAGCTTTTTGAACTAATGTGCTCAGCAAGTTGAATCACCCATTTATCAGTCTCGTCGTTTGCCGTGGAAATCGGCACGATTTTATCAAAAATTGTGTAGTACTTGTCCTCGATGCGATTATATACCTTTAGGCGCAGTCTTATTAGGGTTGATGAGAGCACAAGCGATGATGGGATCACAAGTATGTCAAAGTCGTTTTCGTTTGCAATAATACGCGCAACAAGATGATTCTCTTCAAACAGCGCTTTTACGTCGAATTTTGTGCTTGTATAGCGCGCGTAATCTACAGGGATCCTATCCTTGAATACAAATTCGGAGAAGTACGCTTCACGAGGTGCAACAAGGTATTCCCTCACGCCTTTTTCATTCTTTTTAGGAAAGTACTCCAAAACATCCTCATAAACCTTTAGGGCATCTTTATACGCTCTCTCCTTTTCATAAACGGATGCGGCATTAGTGCCACTTGATGATGAGCCGAGAAGAGTTATATATTCATTATACGCCTTAATCATATTGCGCCGTGGAAGCAGGGCATTGATGTATGCTCTCTCATCGTCTGTTTCAATAAAGAACGTGGTGCAGTACTTTTTTAAATCCTCAACAAGGATTGGCGACATATCAATAATTGAGTTGTATGTGTTCTGTACAACCCCCACGTGGATGGCATCATCCCTCATGACATCGGCTGCAAAGGCACGTGAAACCATGAGAATCAATAATATAACAAGTGTTATATAACGCTTCACTGTTCCTTACTAAACCTTAGGTATGCCTCGATAAAGTCGTCTATGTCTCCATCCATCACAGCGTTGATATTGCCCTTTTCACAGAGGGTTCTGTGATCCTTAACCATTGTGTATGGCTGGAATACGTAGGTTCTAATCTGGCTTCCCCATTCTATGTCTTTTTTCTGAATTGCATCCTTTTCACGTTCCGCCTTAGCCTTTTCGTTGTAGTATTCCCAAAGGCGTGAGCGTAGCATCTTGAATGCAACCTCTTTATTCATAATCTGTGACCTTTCGTTCTGACACTGTACGACGATTCCAGTCTCGTAGTGGGTTATTCTGACAGCTGAGTCTGTTTTATTAACGTGCTGTCCTCCTGCACCTCCTGCTCTATATGTGTCGAGTCTGTAATCCTCAGGTTTAAGGTCAATCTCGATGTTGTCATCAACCTGCGGAGATGCATAAACTGATGCAAATGAGGTATGACGACGCGCGTTTGAGTCAAACGGACTTATGCGTATCAATCGGTGCACTCCAGCCTCAGCCTTGAGGTACCCGAATGCATATGATCCTTCAACAAGCATTGTGACGCTCTTCACGCCTCCCATATCCTCCTGAAGGTCGAGTATGGTTGTTTTAAAGTTGTGGCGTTCTGTCCATCTTAGATACATCCTTAAGAGCATGCTAGTCCAGTCGCAGGCTTCGGTGCCACCTGCGCCACTATGGATGGAGAGGTAACAGTCGTTCTCATCGTTCTTATCGCTAAGAAGCGCCTTGATACGGAGTTTTTCATACTCCTCTCCTATATTGTCAATACTCGTCTGTATCTCATTTTGAATGTCAGCATCCTCTTCGCTCTTGTAGATGTCGATGAGTTCACTAACGCCGTTTATCTCCTCAAGCAGCTTCTTCCACGGCAATACTTTATCTTTGAGTTTTGCGATGTCTGAAAATAGCTTTGTGGCTTTTGTAGAATCGTTCCAAATGTTAGAATCTTCTGATTGTTTTTCTTTGTCTTTGAGTTCTTTTTCTACGCTTTCTAAGTCAAAGACGCCTCCAAACAGCAAAGGCTTCTTCTTTTACGTCTTCAAACTTTTTTAGATTCTCTATTGTCATTTTTTCCCTCTTGTCCTTTATCGTATCTTAAAGTGATTATTAAATCAAAGCCCTCATCCTTTTTGAGCTTCAAATCGTATTTTGGAGTAAACGATATGTATCCATCCTTTCTCTCAAGCATGTTCTCTTTAAATAAAAGTGGCTTTGAAAATAGAATCGTGAGTGTATCTGAGCTGTTCTCAATCTTAAACTTAACGCTCTGAACCTCAACATCGTTTCTCTTTTCATCACACGTCACTCCGCTAAATAGAAAAGATGGCATGTAAGTGTAGGCAAAGTTCTTCTTATTCGTATTTTTAAGGCTTATATTCATTACAACTGATGATGATTTTACGTGTAGTTCCTTTGTAATCTCTCCGTAGTTAAAGAGCGAGGATGACCTTGTATCCATTGTGGTTTTCTTATCAAGTTCCTCGTTTTTATACTCGGCGTATTCCACTGTATCAACGCCTTCCTTAATAAATCCGTCTTTGAACGCATAGCCGTTCTCGAGTGGATTGTGACCTGTTGCCATGATTCCAAGTTCGTATAGCGTACACTTGTTTTCAAGGGCAAAGAATGACTTGGAAATGATCACGTTTATAAGGCGATTATGAAGGTTGTACTCTCGCTTAATAAGCGGAGTTGTTGAGAATAGCTGTACAATCTCGTAGAAGTCTCTACGGCGCTTCTGAAGGTATTCGTTACATCTGTACTTCTCAAATACAATGGCTGCGCTTGAGAGTGAACACATCAGTCCTTCAAGGTAGTTGCGGTCTGCAATTGCCTTCTTTTTGTTGTTATCAAGAATGATGTCTGAAATGTACTCAACGCGCGATGTAAACGAGAGATTGTCATCCCTTAAAATATCACCCTGTAAGTTTAAGTTCGGTGAGAGATCAGAATAGCACCCCTGAGGCATAAAGTACCTCTCAAGAGGCTTAATCTCCTCGCTTTTATTCAAATCATCCGTATTATCAGCATCAGTGACTTCCCGATCTTCTGACGGTGTTTTTGCATCGTTTTGAAGGTTTTTTAGAGCGTACATGAGCTTTTCAACAAATACAAACGATCCGTCTTTAAGAGCAAAATCATCAAGGTTGATACCAACAAGCACCTCATCATTACACTTTAGAATATGGGCTTTGATGCTATCAAGTGCGGTACTCTCTGAAAGCGTTCCATCAAGATATCCGCTGGTAAAGCCGTCGATCGTCTCATCTGCGTGGTGGATCCTAAGGCTCTTCTGCATGTGATGGATTTCAAATGTGGATTTTGGAAAGTTCTTTATGTTCTTAACAGGCTGAAAGTACACATCGCTAAACCCTGAGTTGTAGAGCGCTGTAAACATCCCCTCAGACCAAATTGATGCGTACGGGAAGAACTCAGTAGGACGGCGAGTGTATGAACGCCTGAGTAGCGTTGTCATCTTTTCGATGTCCTCTGCGATTATCTTCTGCGGAAAGAATACAGGGTCGATGTTATGGTATGTTCCTGTGAGCATTGTGATGAGCTTCTGCTTTACAAGCGATGTGATGAACACATTGAGTTCAGGGTACATCTCCTCAAGGTATCTGATCTCTTCAACCGTTAAAAATAGGTGCGTCTTGTTAAAGCTCTTATCCTGGTAGATTATCTTCATGATGGGTTTTAAGACGTTAACAAGCGCCTTATCCATCCTTGAATCATCTGTTTTTGATGAGACGCACTGACTGTAAAGCAAAATATCAATCATTGTTTTATTATACTAAGCAATTCATCCACAAGCAATGAGGAAAGGCCTGCATTTCTTGCGCCATCTATGTCTTTCCTTACGCTGTCGCCAACGTATAGGCAGTCACTGGCTTTGAGGTTCGTGTGTGCCAAGAGGTAATCAAAAGCGCGCTTGTCTGGCTTTAAAAAGCCACAGTCCTCTGATGAGAGTTTAAGTTCAAAATAAACTCCGAGATTCAGTTCATCAAGCTTTGTCTCAACGGGAAAGTCTGAAAGCACTCCGAGCATCACTCCCTTACTTTTGAGGTCTAAAAGCAACTCTTTAAGTCCATCAAAGGGCGGAAGTTTTCGATTCTTTCTGATGTCTTTGTATATCGGATCAAAATAATTCTTATCCTTATTTACAGTTCTGGCTTGGATCTCTAGAAACTCATCACGAGTAATAATGTTTTTTTCAGATTTAAGCTGCTCACCCCTTACTCGCTTTCGTGCCTTGAAGAAGTTTATGGTTCTAAACGGATGGCGTAGGTAGAGCTTACGAAACTGCTTGTTTAAGTGCTTTATTGGGTATAAAGTGCCGTCAATGTCGAAGAACACCGCTTTAAAAGCGTACAAGTCTGCTTTTTCCATTTAATCGCCTTTTCTCGATTTGAGTGTGATTTTAATTGGGATGTGCGCCATGCCAAGCTCTGCTCTAATCTTGTTTTTAATGTATGAGATGTAGTTCTCAGGGAACTTTTCGCTTCTATTTACAAAGAGTACGAACTCTACAGGGGATGCGCTTGCCTGAGTGCCATAGAGTACTTTAAATGCGCCCTTTGTGGAGCGTGGCGGGGTGTATGAGTCCACCCAACGGCGAAGGGCTGTATTGAAGTCTGACGTGCCGATTCGCTTTGAGTTTTCTTTGTTCACCATCACGATTTTTTTGATAAGCTCGTCGATTCCCTTGTTCTCCTTGGCGCTGATTGTTACAAGTGGTGCAAAGGATAGCACTGGGAACAAGAAGCGCAGGCGTTCAACGTATGCCTCTTCCTGCCCGTTTACTGTGAATAAGTCGCGCTTGTTTATCACGAGTATGATCGGTTTTTGCCTCTCTACAACAAGATCTGCTATCTTTTTATCCTGATCGCTCACATCCTCCTCAGATGAAATTAAAAGGAGTACAACGTCGCTCTCCTCAATCGATCTGATTGCCCTGTTTACGCTGTAGTACTCAACGTCTTCTGTAACCTTACCTTTGCGTCTGATTCCTGCAGTGTCGATGAGCGAAAGGTTAAATCCAAAGCGTGATGTTGAGCCTGTAACCGTGTCTCTTGTGGTTCCTGGGATGGGGCTAACTAGAGAAACGTCTTTTTTAAGAAGTGCGTTTGTGAGGGTACTTTTGCCTGCGTTTGGCTTTCCCATTATGGAGATTGTGATGTTTGTATCATCTTTCTCTATATCCTGAGTTTCATCCTCGCCCTCTACAAAAGACGTGTGTATGAGTGAGAGTATGTGCTCTTTGAGATCATCAATGCCTCTGTCGTGGTTTGCAGATATTCCAACGATACGCTCAAAGCCGTATGAGTAGAAGTTCCAAAGTTGGTTGTCATCTTCATCGCTATCAAGCTTGTTGATCACCATTATTGTCTTATCACGATACGCTCGGAGATCTGAAATCACTTCCTCATCCTCTGCATTGACGTGTTTTGCATCAAGAAGCAGTAAAATCACGTCTGCCGATTTTATTACGCTTTTACTCCTCTCTTTTACAAGCTTATCTATGCTATCGTCATGCTCTGCCTTAATTCCGCCTGTATCTACAAGAGTGACCTCATAGCCGTTAATAGAGCAGTCTTTTTCAATTATGTCTCTGGTTACGCCTCTTAGTGGCGATGTAATTGAACGCCTTGAATGCGTCAGCCTGTTAAATAGAGTGCTTTTACCTACGTTTGGAGATCCTACTAGTGCAACAATTGGTTTCTTCATTCTTATATTGTAGCATTTTGAGAAAATAAAATATATAATTGTAGTTGTGAAAAAAGAACAGTCCTCAACATTCTTGAGTGTTTATCTAATATTTTTTCTAGCCTTAACGCTATTTACACTCACCCTTGTTGGAGGCGATAAAATCAAAGCTAATATACAAAACTCCTCTGCATCAGAAGTCCACTCAGCCTTTATGCGAGGCGACATTGTGGAGACTGACATTGCTCTGTTTGACAGAAGCGGCGCTATAGTCAACGTGAGGGCAAAAACGGAGGATATGGGGCTCTCCAAGGCTCATAATGCACTAAAAGCGCTGTTTGAGATCAAGGGCAACGTAGAGGCATTTAAGAACGCCATTCCTGACTCATGGAGATTCGAAGGCATTACAATCGAAGAGGACACAGCTGTAATCCGCCTAAGTTCAAACGTTAAAAACGAGAAGACAAAGCCATACTTCAAAAACGCAATGCTACAGGTATCAAGCACAGTAAAATCACACTATCCTGAAATAACCAAAATAATCATTGTGTCAGGGGATGACTTCTTTACGATTTAAAGAATGAAGGTCAAACATATATCACCAAACACTATTATAGTTCTCAATTTTGCATCGGTAATAATCGTGGGCGGTATTCTTTTGTTCCTGCCGATTTCGATAAAGGGTCAGGGTCATATCAGCTTTGTCGATGCGCTTTACATCTCCACAAGTGCAATCTGCGTGACGGGGCTTTCGCCTCTTTCGCTTTCAACCACGTTCACCCCGTTTGGTAAGATTGTAATTGCACTCCTTATGCAGATTGGCGGCCTTGGGATCACGGTTATAAGTACGCTTTTTATCATTGCAATTGGTAAAAAGGTGGACATTAGGAACAGAAACATTGTGCGTGAGACGCTAAACTTTGAGTCTGGCAAAGGCGTGGTTCACTTTGTAAAAGACGTGTTTATCACCACAATCACATTCGAAGTAGCTGGTGCTATTATCTTTTTCTTTATCTTTATGAAAGACTTTGGCGCACTTGAGTCGATTGGGCTTTCTCTGTTCCATTCAATTTCTGCGTTCAACAATGCAGGATTTGATATACTATACACAAATTCAAGCCTTGTAATGTATCAGAACAACGTTCTTTTTAACCTCATTACAGCACTTCTTATCATCTTTGGTGGAATTGGCTTTCTTGTAATCAGGGAGATTGTCTATAAAAAATGGCACTTCAAAAGATATTCTATGCATACAAAAGTCGCACTCAGCATAAGTGCAGCCCTGATTATTATCGGGATGATTGCAATTAAGTGTCAGGAGAACATCTCGTGGCTTGGAGCGTTCTTCCTCTCAGTCTCATCTCGTACCGCAGGTTTTTATACCTACTCTATTCGCTCCTTTGTGATATCAACAAATCTTGTACTCTGCTTTCTTATGTTCATTGGCGCCTCCCCTGGATCCACAGGTGGCGGTATCAAGACAACAACACTATTTGTACTCTTTGCAGGAGTTAAGGAGTTCATCACAGGGAAAAAGAGCCAGACCTTCCACTTCAGCCTTCCTAAGAACGTGTTTAAAAAGGCATGCGTGATCTTGATCCTCTCGCTAACCGTGGTATTCGCAGGCACATTCCTAATGCTTATTTTTGATAGGGATTTAACTTTGATTGAGGCACTGTTTGAGATTACAAGCGCATTTGCAACTGTTGGTCTTACGCTTGATGTTACACCGCTTTTATCAAATGGTAGTAAAATATTATGTATGATGATGATGTTTATAGGGCGACTTGGTCCTCTTACCATCACATCGCTTGGCGCACATTCGGGGATCAGTGAAGACGTATACTACCCTGAGGGCAACATTTCTATAGGATAAGGAGAGAAATTCATGAAACAGACATACGGCATTGTAGGAATTGGAAAATTTGGAGGAGCTCTTGCACTTGAACTCTTACAGGATGGCGCTGAGGTGCTTGTGATAGACAGAGACGACCAGAAGATTAAGGAGATGCGTGAGTACACTCAGAACGCCTTTGTAGTGAAGAAGCTTGACAAGAAAACCCTAAGCGAAACTGGAATACAAAACTGTGATGCGGCTATAGTCTGCATTGGGAGTCAGATGGATACATCAATCCTCACAACCCTTAACCTTGTAAGCCTTGGAATCAAAAAAGTCATTGCAAAGGCTACAAGCGCAGAGCATGGTGAAATCCTTGAAAAGCTAGGCGCCGAGGTGGTTTATCCTGATAAAGACATGGCAAACCGACTTGCTCACCGCCTTGAGGCATCCAGAATGCTCGATTTTGTATCCCTCTCTGAGAAGGTGAACATATCAAAGCTTGTATGCCCAATGTTGTTTGTGGGAAAGAGCGTTCAGGAGATCAACCTCAGACGCGAATACGGCGTTAACATCATCGCAATCGAATCTGGAAAGGCACTTCACGAGATAGTGCTGCCTGAGTACGTGTTCAAAAACGGGGATATCCTATTCCTCTCAGGGAGCATGGAGGCTCTCAACAGGATCGGCAGAACCTCCAAGTAATCATTAGATTTTTCGTTTTAAACAATATCGTCTAAAGTGACTAAACTTTTAATCTCAACATCAACAACTATCTAAACTCTTTGTATTTACGCTTCTACGCTTATAAATTTAAACGTTGTGACGTCGAAGAGCCCCATGTCGGTGAGTTTTATCTCAGGGATAACCGGAAGCGACATGAAGCACAGTGTCATCACAGGTTCAACATCGCCCTTAATACCAAGTTCATCATATGCCTTGGCGTGGATCTCAGTGAGCTTTTTATCAACCCATTCGCCATCCTTATCGCTCATGAGCCCTGCAATAGGCAGAGGCATGCTCTCGATCACCCTGCCGTCTTTGACAAGTACAATGCCTCCCTTTAGTTTCTCAAGCTCTTTTACGGCAGTCTCCATCTCATCATCGTTAACGCCTGCAACTATGATGTTGTGTGAATCGTGAGCAACAGAGACCGCCACAGCGCCCCTCTTGAGTCCATAGCCTTTTAGGAACGCGGATGCCACGTTTCCTGTCATTTGGTGGCGCTCTACAACCGCAACCTTCACAATGTCTTTCGTCGGATCGAATATGAATTCGCCATTTGCATCAAGCTTCACAGTAGCTGTATTTTTCTTTGTTACAACTCCGCCTGGCTTGATTTCGATTACGTTCACGTGGTTCGATTTAAGATGCATCTTGAACTTGTCCTTGGAGAAATCCTTAAGGTGTACGCTGCTTGCAACTGGGGTTATGCTCTCCTTCTTGTATTCAAGTAGGTACTTGCCGTGTTCTGCCGTAAGCTTTCCGTGCATCCATACTCTGTCTACTTTGAAGTCTTTAAGATCATCAAGAAGTACGATGTTCGCGATGTATCCTGGAGCGATTGCACCCCTATCATACAGGCGGAAGCACTCTGCAGCGTTAAGAGTTGCCATCCTAATTGCTGTGATTGGATCAAGTCCTTCCTCTACGCAGATTTTAAGATGATTGTCAAGGTGCCCGAGTTCAAGGATTGTCTTAGGCTGTCTATCATCAGAGCATAGTAGGCATCGTCTGCTGTTCTCAGGTGTTACGCCTTTTAGTAGGTTACGAAGGTCGTGGCAGGCAGAGCCTTGGCGTAGTAGGACGTACATGCCGAGTGTGAGGCGTTCGTTCATGTCGTTTACCGTGGCGCACTCATGGTCGCCTTGGATTCGTACAGATGCGTAGGCTTTAAGGTCGTAGCCTGAGAGTCCTGGCGAGTGGCCATCGATCAGCTTTCCTTCCTTCTTTGCCACAAGAAGCTTGTTCATAACCTCTTCATCCTCGTTTATTACGCCCACAAAATTCATGAATTCACCGAGCCCCAGTATGTTTTCACGCGTGATTGGCTCCTTCATCGCTTCCGAGTCGATTACAGCCCCTGAGTGTTCAAATGGCGTTGCAGGAACGCAGGATGGAAGCATAAACTTGATGTCTAAAGCAGTGTTCTCGGAGGCCTTCATCATGTAGTCAAGGCCAGTTATTCCACATACGTTTACTATCTCGTGAGGGTCTGCGATGATGGTTGTGCCTCCATGTGGTACAAGTAGACGCCCAAGCTCCTCAGGGCTCACGTATGATGATTCAATGTGAATGTGCGAGTCGATAAAGCCAGGGGATGCGTATTTACCCTTTGCATCTACCTCCTCCTTGCCGCTATATGTTCCGATTCCTGCAATTTGATCATCTGATATTGCGATGTCTCCCTCGATGATCTTACCGCCGAATACGTCGATTACCTTTGCGTTTTTTATTACAACGTCGGCTTTTTCTGCACCCTTTGCTACTCTGATTAATTTTTTAAGCTTTTCCTTTGTCACTTGTTTTGCCTCACTTTGCCTTGTGGATTTGTCTTATCTTCTAATTCAATTATAAGTCATTTATTTTGATTTTGGAGCAAAATTGATGTGTAATATTATCAGCGTTCACTTCTTGACGATGAGGGATTGAATCTTATATAATTAGCCTGTTAATTGCATGACAGGTATGTCTGTTGTATTTGGATGGATGGCCGAGCGGTCGAAGGCGGCGGTCTTGAAAACCGTTGTGGGGCAACTCACCGGGGGTTCGAATCCCTCTCCATCCGTTAAAATTGGGGCGATTGCGTTGTCGCGAGGATTCCAGCGATATTAATATTAGCTATAATCCATGCTTCTAGTTCTCACTCCCAATTTTGATAGTACATCTACAGTGTATTAGGAGAGATGCAAGAGTGGCCGAATTGGGCTCCCTGCTAAGGAGTTAACCTCCAAAAGGGGTTCGGGGGTTCGAATCCCCCTCTCTCCGTTTTTATTTTGTTTTTCAATTGTCTTTTTGCCTAAGCATAACCTTTAAGTGCGAATTTTTGTTGGTAATTACAGCAGTTAAAATTTTGAAAATATACTATAATAGGAAATAATCATTATCACACAGAGAGGCTGTAAATGTTTACAAGTATTGAATTATTTGCAGGCGCAGGCGGTTTAGCTCTTGGATTGGAAGAAGCAGGATTTACACATATTGGTCTTGTAGAATTCGACAAAAGCGCAGCAAATACCCTAATTTTAAATCGACCAAAATGGAATGTTATTTGTGAGGATATTGCAATTACTTCAAAAAAAAATCTAGAAAAAGAATTCAATATAAAGAAAGGACAATTAGACCTACTGTCAGGCGGTGCTCCATGTCAATCTTTTAGCTACGCTGGAAAGCGTCTTGGTTTAAAGGATGTTAGAGGCACAATGTTCTATCATTATGCAACGTTTCTTGAAAAATTACAGCCAAAAATGTTTTTATTTGAAAATGTACGTGGACTACTTACTCATGATGGTGGAAAGACATACAAAACAATTCTTGATATTTTTCTTCAACAGGGATATCTCATAAAATACAAAGTAGTTAACGCCTGGGATTATGGAGTACCACAGAAGCGCGAAAGACTCATAACTATAGGCATAAGAAACGACCTAAAAAACAAATGTAAATTTTCATTTCCAAAAAAACATGAATACAAACCTGTCATTAGAGATATAAAATTAGATTCAAATCCATCAAACGAAGACTGTGCTCAATACTCTACTTATAAGTCATCCGTGTTTGCCTTAGTTCCTCCTGGAGGATACTGGAGAAATATTGATCCTGCTGTTGCCAAAGAATACATGAAGACGTGCTGGGAAATGGGTGGAGGCAGAACTGGAATTCTAAGGCGTATCGGATTAGATGAGCCCTCTCTAACGGTTTTAACAAGTCCTGGAATGAAACAAACAGATAGATGCCACCCTTTAGAGGTTCGTCCTTTTTCATATAGAGAAAATGCACGCATTCAAACTTTTCCTGATACGTGGGAATTTTGTGGAACACTAGCGGAAAAATACAAGCAAGTTGGAAATGCTGTTCCTGTTAACCTTGCAAAAGAGATAGGTTTAGAAATAAATAAGACTTTAAGAGAGATAAACAATGAACAATAATTACTATATACCTTTTATCAAACAGGAAGAATTTGAAAATCACGTTGCGCAAACTATTAAGACTTACAATGAAACTTTAAAATCGATAGATTTAGCAAAATTCAATAGTAACATCATTGATCCTATAAAACTTACATTCGACAAAGCACTATTCAAAAAATCCATTGAAGATGTTATCGCACTTGAAATACACAGACAAAGAGATAAATCCAACACAAATGCCATTGGCTATTTTCATCAATTTATGTTTAAGTATATCGCTAATTGCGAGGTTCCTATACATGGATTTGATGTTATTTTTACTCAAGAAAACGGATCAAAAATATACGTAGAGATGAAGAACAAACATAATACCATGAACTCTTCATCATCTCAAAAAACGTATATAGGTATGCAAAATCAACTTTTAAAGTGTCCTGATGATATGTGTTTTCTTGTAGAAACCATAGCAAAACATTCTCAAAATATTGTTTGGAGATGTTCGGTTAATGGGGAATCGATTGTGCATGAGAGAATTAGACGCGTTTCAATAGATAAATTCTATGAAATTGTTACTGGTGTTAAAAATGCATTTTATCTGATCTGCAAGCAATTACCTATAACAATTGAAAAACTTATAGAGAACGATGTTGTTAATACTGTTGAACATGACACTGTGATTGATGAATTAAAAGCTAAAAATCCTGACTTACTCAAGGCATTATATCTACTCGCATTTGAAACGTACAACGGGTTTGATATAATGTTCTGACAAGATAAAAATGGTTACGCCTACAGTTACAGATGCCTCTTATCTCTAGTGACTTCCGCCTCTCCAGAACCCCTTATGAACCTCTGCGGCAGCTGCTTCTAGTTCAGGAAATGGACCAATTACTGTAATATCCTTCTGACCACGCGCAAAGACGTCTCTACACGGGAGATCAAAGGTGGGATTCTGTTCGTCTGAACCTGTAAGCTCAAGTAGGCGTTTCTCTGTCATAGCGTATACTACCGTTCCAATATTCGCCCAGTAGATTGCACCCGAACACATAGCACATGGCTCTGCTGTAGTATAAAGCGTACAATTATATAAAAAGTCCTTTGAGTACAGGGTTGACGCCTTCTCTACAAGCTGCGTCTCTGCATGCCCCGTGCACTTATGAGTCCCAATCTCTACATTCTCCTGTTCAAGAAGTATATTGCCATCCTTATCCACAAGGAGCGCTCCAAACGGCGTGTTGCCGTGAGCGCGTGAATTTTTGGATATCTCAATCGCCCTCTTCAAATAATATATATGATCGTGTTTATTGCTCATACCTCAATTATAGCATCCTTTGTTAGAGGTCTTATCATATTTTCAAAAAATTTAGAGTCAATAAAAAAAATATGATATAATATACCTATAATGTTAGAAAAATCTAGCAAAAAACAAGGAGATTATATGAAACGTTTCACATCAATTATGTTGGTCGTTTTGATGGCGTTTGCTCTAGTTTTCGTCTCTTGTAGTAAAGGCGAGAGTTCATCAAGTAAAGGCGAGAGCTCATCAAGCGCAAAATCAGCAAGTAAGGCAACCAAGATTGGATTTGTAGTTATAAATGACGAATCTGACCAGGGTTACACATGGAACTTTATGAATGGTATGGACAATGCTATTTCAAAGTTAAAGGCTGAAGGATACAACGTTGAACTCGTTGTAAAGAGAAACACAACAGAGTCTTCTCTTGCATATGATAACAACATGGAGCTTGCAGGCGAAGGTTGTGAAATCATATTCAACAACAGCTACGGATTTGAACCATACATGCTTCAGGCTGCAGCAGAGCTCGGCGACGGCATCCACTTTGTCGGTATGACAAACTGTGGTGGTCAGAGTGTTGCTAACAAAGAGAACCCATATCTTCACAACGCATTTGCAGCTATCTACGAAGGCCGCTACCTTGCTGGTATCGCTGCTGGTATGAAACTCAACCAGATGATCAACGAAGGTGAAATCAGACCAAATCAGGCTGTTATCGGTTATGTTGGTGCATATTCATTTGCAGAAGTTATCTCCGGTATGTCAGGATACTTCCTCGGTGCAAAGAGCGTATGCCCATCAGTTAAGATGATTGTTCAGTTTGTAGGAACTTGGGGCGATGCTACTCTTGAAGAAGCTGCTGCTAAGGCTCTTATCGACAAAGGCGCTGTGATGATTTCTCAGCACTCAGATACAACATCTCCAGCTCTTGCTGCTCAGAAAGCTGGCATATTCCACACAGGATACAACACAGACATGACAAAAGCTGCTCCAGAGGCTTCTCTCCTTTCATGCCGCATTGACTGGTCAAGATACTTCTATACAGCTATTAAAGATTACATTGACACAGGCGCATTTGCAAAAGACTGGACAGGTACAGTTGCAGACGGCGACGTTGTTATCACAGAACTTAACGCAAAGATTGCTGCTCCTGGCACAAAAGAAGCTCTTGATAAGGCACAGGCTGCATTCCACAACGGAACACTACACGTATTTGACACATCAACATTCACAGTTGACGGCGGTAAGAAACTCACACATGCATTCGCAATGGATACAAATGGTGACTTTGCTGCAGATACAGGTGAAGCAGTTTGGGACGGCGTATTCCACGAGTCATATCCAGAATTCCAGAGTGCTCCTTACCTCACAGCTAAAATCGACGGTATTGAGTGGCTCAACTCAGCATTCTAATTGGATGTTAGATAAAAAAAGCAGGAAGAATTCTTCCTGCTTTTTTTTTATTTAACTGCATTGGTATTTTAGGATAGCAGCAATTTAATAACATTAAATGTTAATATCATTACTTTGACTTTTTATTCTTGTTTCATCACCCTTCTATACAACTTAGCCATTCTCTCTTTGTTCCAGAGCTCAGGTGTTGGATATAATGGGTGTGCTTCCTTATACGCATGGTTTACAAGGCTTGGAATATCATCCTCTTTAATCTCAAGTGTGGTTGGAATATTTAGGCGTGCATTTAACTTCTTCACCTCATCTATAAAGCGAAGGGATGCAGTTTTTTCATCATCAAGCTCATCTGCAATACCGATACAGATTGCGAGTTTTCGAAGCTTTGGATATACGGATTTTCCGTATTCCTCAAGAACGTATGGGAGCATCACAGCGTTTGCAAGTCCGTGTGGCGTGTTATACTTGCCAGAGAGCGCGTGCGATAGCGCATGAACATAACCCACGTAACTTCGTGTGAAGGCACAGCCTGCAAGGTACGCCGCCTTAGACATAGAGAAACGCGCCTGCTTATTCGTGCCATCCATGTATGCCTTTTCAATGTTGTTGAAGATCAGACGGATTGCAACCTTGGCTTCCCTTCTTGTGAGTTTAAATGAGGATTTGCCGATATACGCCTCGATTGCATGAGTAAGAGCATCAATTCCTGTGGTTGCGGTAAGCGATGGAGGGAGCGTGAGTGTGTACGATGGATCGAGTACAGCATAGCGCGGAATTAGTGGAAAGTCGTTAATTGCGTACTTATCGCGCGTATTGCTATCCACTACTACAGCGGCAAGAGTTGCTTCACTTCCTGTTCCTGCTGTGGTTGGAATTGCGATTAATAACGGTATTTTATGCATCACTTTAAGGATTCCCTTCATCTGTTTGAGGCTCTTTTTTGGATTGGCAATGCGTGCGCCAACTGCCTTTGCAGTATCCATACTTGATCCTCCACCGATTGCGATGAGCACATCGCAGTTGTTCTCTTTGTAGAAAGAGAGCGCCTCCTCTACTACTGCGGTTGTAGGGTTTGGAACAACCTTGTCGAAAAGCACGTAACTGATGCTATTCTTCTCAAATTCGCTCTTTAACGGCTCGAATAGCTTGTAATCAATCACGCCCCTATCCGTGATCACAAGAGGTTTCTTTTTGTTGTTATCATCAAGTACAGATGTGATTCCAGATGTGCCACCTTCCACGAGTTGTGGTTCCCTATATGGCAAAAATGGATAAGCTATATAAAACGCCTTTTGATAGGCTCTGATGTAAATTTTAGTAAGTGCGTTCATGGCACTATCATAAAACTTTTGTGTTTTTCTTTCAATGAAAATACTAAGACGGAAATGTCAGTTTTTGATGCGTTTACATTGCTTTAATCAGCTCGATTGCCTTTGAAAATCGCTCTGATAGGGGGAGGTTAAATTCAAGCCTCTTAGAGGTCCTTGGATGGTCAAATACAAGTGATGACGCTTCAAGCATAAGTCCAAGTTCCCCTCCTTCCTTCCACCTGTTTTTACCGTATACCGTATCGTTTACCACAGGGTGGCCTATCGATGACATATGCACTCTTATCTGATGCGTTCTCCCCGTTTCGATTGTCACCTTTAGAAGTGCAATTGCGTTCTTGTTGTTCTTCCCGTATAGGAATTGATCCTCAACTTCATAGTGCGAAATGGCGTTTTTACCAGAGCCATCCTTTTGAACGCTAAACTTCTTCCTGTTAGACTTTGAGCGTCCAAGTGGTGCATCAATTGTGCCAGAAAGCGTGTTAAAGAACGCATAGCAAAGCGCTGTGTACTCCTTTTTGATGCTGTGTGCTTTAAACTGTTCAATTAGATTTGTGGCACTTTCTATGTTCTTTGCAATCACCATGAGGCCAGTTGTGTCTTTATCAAGACGGTGTACTATTCCCATTCTAAAGTCGTTTTTAAACTCATCGGACACATTAGGATAGCGTTCTATAAGGTAATCGTAAAGCG